>NZ_JAVKCQ010000044.1:0-5248 GCF_040222615.1 Haliea sp. | reverse complement strand
GAAGGCGGGGCATATCGCCGTGCTGGTGGAGCTGCTGGAGGGCAAGGAACTGCCGGGCGGACGCTCGCAGATCGACCATGCCCAGCAGGTAGTGCGCGAACGCTTCGTGGAGTCCTCGGTGCTGTTCGGACTCGACCAGTTGATCAAGGGTATCCTGAAATCCTTCAACCGGATTTTCTTCACTGTCGCCAGTTTGCTACCGATTCCCGGCAGCGGCGGCCTGGTCAAGTTCCTCAACACGGTCATCAACCTGTCGCTGACCTATCTCGACGAAGTCATCCTCGCCTACAATATCCGCACCCGTGCGGAAAATCCCTGGGACGCCAGCAAGACCGCGCTGGTGCTGTACGCACAGAACTACAAGGCCTTCCTGAAAAACGCCTTCTGGCTGGCGTTCCTGATCTGGGGCCTGACCTTCCTGATCTTCCTGCTGATCCTGGCCCCGGTGGCCGGCCTGGTCGCCCTGTTCCCGGGCAGCGCCGGCCCCCTGAGCCTGGTCATCGCGGTGGTCTTTGCCTGGGGCATCAAGCAGGCGGTGATTGAACCCTTTGCCATGACCGCCCTGATGCAGGTGTTCTTCAAGGTTACCCAGGGGCAGCAGGCCAATCCCGAATGGGAAGCCAAGCTCGACAGCGCCTCCGGCAAGTTCCGGGAGCTGAAGGACAAGGCTGCGAGCTGGCACAAGCCCGCCCCGGCAGCCGCCGAAACCCCCAACGGCTGAGCCGCCCTTTACCGGAGAGAGCAACAATGACAACAGCCATTCTCGCCCCCGCCGCCCTGCTCGCGGCCTGGTCCCTGGTCATCCTGACCTGGATGGCCGCCACCCGCCTGCCCGCCATGAGCAAGTCTGGCCTGGACCTGTCCAAACCCATGCCGGGCGGGCGTCGCGGCGCAGACCTGGAGGGCGTGTTGCCCGACAACGTCAACTGGAAGGCCCACAACTACACCCACCTGCACGAGCAGCCCACAGTGTTCTACGCCCTGTGCTGCATCCTCGCGATTGCCGGTGCCGGCACCGGCCTGGCGCTGCAACTGGCCTGGGCATATCTGGGCCTGCGGGTTGCCCACAGCCTGGTGCAGGTCACCAGCAACTACGTGCCGCTGCGCTTTTTGCTGTTCCTGGTGTCATCCCTGGCGCTGGCAGGCATGAGTTATTTTGCCATCACGGCGACGCTGTAGGTGAAACACCAGCCGTTTGCTTTGCGCCGACTTGCCTGCCTGACTCTCCTGATGCTGGCCGGTGGCAGTGCCGGCGCCAGCCCGGCCTTCAGCCCCGCCGATACGCTGCCCGCGGGCAACTGGCCGGACCACAGCGCCGCACTGTGTGAGGTCGCCGCGGCAACCGCGGACTACCTCGCCCGGGGCAGCGCCTACGATCCGGCGGCGATTCACGGCGGCACCACCCCGCTGCTGCGAAGCCGGCCCGAGCGAATCCGCGAGACCCTGGAATTTGTCTGTGAAACACAGCGCCAGGACCGGGCCTCCGGACGCAGCTCACGCCTGGCCGACCCGGCATTTATCCAACAGCATTTCGAACTGCTGCGCTGGCACCCGGATCGGGCGAAGGCCGCCGCCCTGGCCACCGGCAAGCCGCTGCTGCAACGGCTGCCCGCCGACCGGCTGCTGCTCACCAAGTACTATGTGCGGGTGGCGGATGGCAGCGCCCGGCAGAGCGCGGCAAGCCCCCACGCCCTCTACGGCCTGCCCTTCGACGAGGCAGCACTGGCGCTGGAGGAAGCGGACGCGCGGCGGGACAGCATCACGCGCTACCGCTACGGCAAGCAGCGGGTGCTCGCGCTGGAGGCCGACCCGGGTTCCGCGGGCCAGATGGCCGCCCTGGCCCCACCGCTGATCTGGCTCAGCCGCGCCGACCTGGAGGGCGCGCTGCTGCAGGGCACCGCCGTGATCGAGGACGAGCGCGGCCAGCGCCGCTACTTCAATGTGCACCGCAACAACGGCGTCGCCTACGACCGCAGCCGCAAGCCCGAGGAACAGGATCGCTACTGGTACTTCAAGGAAGTGCCCGGGGTGCTCGGCTACGGCAAGGATGCGGATTACAAGATACCGGTCAAACCGCTGGTGACCGTGGCCGGGGACATCTTCCAGCTCGGGCTGGGCCGGCTGGTCCTGCTGCGGGCCGAAGAAGCCGGGCAGCCCACTTTCAGACTGGTGGTACTCGCCGACACCGGCGGCGCCTTCCACGACAACCTGTACCAGCTGGACTGGCTCAGCGGCTACTACCGCGGCTGGGATGACTACCACGCAGCGAACCGGCACATCAGCGACTACGCGGATGCGTGGCTGTTGCTCAAGCGCCAGTAGTTCCCGCCCATAAAAAAACGGCGGCGCATTACGCGCCGCCGTTTCAGCGTACGACCAGTGTTGCCTACTGCAGGTCGAAGCGATCCGCTTGCATCACCTTGGTCCAGGCCGCGACGAAGTCATTGACGAACCTCTCCCCGGAATCGCCCGACGCATACACTTCAGCGATAGAGCGCAGTTCCGAGTTGGAGCCAAACACCAGGTCGACGGGCGTTGCGGTCCACTTGAGCTCGCCCGAGCTGCGATCGTGCCCTTCATAGATGCCCTCGGCCGACTCTGACTTCTTCCACTGGGTGGACATGTCCAGCAGGTTGACGAAGAAGTCATTGCTCAGGGTTCCCGGACGGTCGGTAAAGATACCGTGTTGCATCTGCCCGGCATTGGCGCCCAGGGCGCGCATGCCGCCGACCAGCACCGTCATTTCCGGCACGGTGAGGTTCAACAGGCTCGCACGATCCACCAGCATGTCCGCGGGCGAGCGGTAGTTGCCCTCGCCGTAGTAATTGCGGAATGCGTCGGCTTTCGGCTCCAGCACAGCGAAGGAGTCGACATCGGTCATTTCCTGGGTGGCGTCGGTGCGGCCAGGCGCGAAGGGTACCTCGACCTTGTGTCCGGCAGCCTGCGCGGCCTGTTCGATCGCCGCGGCACCGGCCAGTACGGTCAGGTCAGCCAGCGACACCTGCTTCTTGCCCCGACGCTGCGCACTGTTGAAGTCCTCCTGAATGGTTTCCAGGCGCGCCAGTACCCTGGCCAGTTCCGCCGGATCGTTCACCGCCCAGTCCTTCTGCGGCTCCAGGCGGATGCGCGCACCGTTGGCACCACCGCGCTTGTCGGTATCGCGGTAGGTCGAGGCTGCGGCCCAGGCGGTACGCACCAGTTCACCGGTGCTGAGCCCGGACTTGAGGATCTCCGACTTCAGCTTGGCAATGTCGCGGTTGTCGATCAGGTCGTGATCCACCGGGGGCACCGGATCCTGCCAGATCAGCGCTTCGTCGGGGACCTCGGCGCCGACATAGCGGGCCAGTGGCCCCATGTCCCGGTGGGTCAGCTTGTACCAAGCGCGGGCAAAGGCGTCTTCGAACTCCTTGGGGTTGTTCAGGAAGCGCTGCGAGATTTCACGGTAGGCCGGGTCTTCCTTCAGGGACAGATCGGTGGTGAACATGATCACCGACTGGGTCCTGCCGTCAACATGGGCATCAGGCGCCTGGGCTGCGGCCGGATTGCCCTTGGGCACCCACTGGACTGCGCCGGCGGGGCTGCGCGTCTGCTCCCATTCGAAGTTGAACAGGTTCTGCAGATACATCATCGTCCAGCGCGTAGGCGCTGCGGTCCAGGAACCTTCCAGGCCGCTGGTGATAGTGTCCTCCGCATTGCCCTTGCCGCACTTGCTCATCCAGCCCAAGCCCTGCTCTTCGAGTCCCGCGGCAGCCGGCTCCGGTCCCGTGCAGTCACCGGGCTTGCCGGCACCGTGGGCCTTGCCGAAGGTGTGGCCGCCGGCGATCAGGGCCACGGTCTCTTCATCGTTCATTGCCATGCGGCCAAAGGTTTCCCGGATATCCTTCGCCGCCAACAGCGGATCGGGGTTGCCGTTGGGACCTTCCGGGTTGACGTAGATCAGGCCCATCTGCACCGCCGCGAGCGGGTTCTCCAGCCTGCGGTCACCCTCATAACGCTCATCGGCAAGGAACTCGTTCTCCGGGCCCCAGTACACCAGGTCGGGTTCCCAGTCATCCTCACGACCGCCGGCAAAGCCGAAGGTCTTGAAGCCCATGGACTCAAGCGCCACGTTGCCGGTCAGGACCATCAGGTCGGCCCAGGAGAGGCTGGCGCCGTACTTCTGCTTGACCGGCCACAGCAGGCGCCGGGCCTTGTCCAGGTTGGCGTTGTCGGGCCAGCTGTTGAGGGGGTCAAAACGCTGCTGGCCGCCGCCGGCACCGCCGCGGCCATCGGCGATGCGGTAAGTGCCCGCGCTGTGCCAGGCCATGCGGATGAAGAAGGGACCGTAATGGCCGTAGTCAGCGGGCCACCAGTCCTGGGAGGTTTTCATCAGTTTCTCAATGTCCTGCTTTACCTCCGCGAGATCAAGCTTGGCGAAGGCCTCGGCGTAATCGAAGTCCTCGGCCAGCGGGCTGGACTGGGGGCTGTGCTGGCGCAGCGGCGACAGGTTCAGCTGCTCCGGCCACCAGAACTGGTTCGACATGTTGGCAGCCTGGGTGCTGGCATAAGCACCGGGCACTATTGACGCGGTAGCTATGGCCACTGCGGCTACCAGGGGAATTGTCTTCTTAATCATTGCGAGCCTCTCTCATTAGCGAATACTGCGTTGAGTCTTGTTGGGCTATACGAATATAGCAGAACCACCGGAATCCGGCTTTTCCACCATCCGAGAGGTTAGCGCAGCCCCTTTGATTCACCCAACATATTTAAACTGAAGCTTGCGTTCCAAAAAACCGAACACCCCTGTTGTTCAGTCTTCAACCCGCTTGAGGTCCCCGGGGAAATGCACGCCTGCGCGCCAGTAGTGAAACGCCGCCCAGAGATTGGCCATGGAGCAGATCAACAGCGCCCAGCGCAGGGAATCCGCACCATAGTGCGGCGCCAGCAGGTCACTGATCATGCCCACCACCGACGGACCGAAGGCGAGGCCGACGATGTTGATGACGAACAGCAGGATGGCGGCGGCAACGCTGCGCATCCGCAGGCCGACCAGGGTCTGGGTCTGGGCAAAGGTCGTGGCCTGGTAGAAGTTCCCCAGCAGCACCGGTATGACCAGGAACAGCAGGGCGAAAGTCACCGAGTCGGACAGGAACACGCCCACCCCGGCGGGTACCGCGAGCAGCAGCGCCACCGCCACCACCCACAGGTACCAGCGTGTATCGCGCTCGCCGAACCGGTCAGCGAGCCGCCCGCCGAGGACAATGCCGAT
>NZ_JAVKCQ010000043.1:0-6869 GCF_040222615.1 Haliea sp. | reverse complement strand
CCGGTCGATCGCGACATTGCCGATACCCTGAAACGGGTGGCGCGCGCACTGTCCGAGGTCGAGGACAGCGACAGCGCCCGCAAGCACTGGTACCAGCGCTTCCTCTGGGCCCTGCAGAACGGCGCCCTGCCCGCGGGCCGGATTATTTCCAATGCCGGCGCCGGCGCCTACAAGCCCTCGACCTCGACCATCAACTGCACGGTATCGGGAACCATCACCGATTCCATGGATGACATCCTGCAAAAGAATCACGAAGCCGGCATGACCCTCAAGGCCGGCTGCGGCATTGGCTACGAGTTTTCCACCCTGCGGCCGCGCGGGGCCTACGTCAGCGGCGCCGGTGCCTACACCTCGGGCCCGCTGTCGTTCATGGATATCTACGACAAGATGTGTTTCACCGTGTCTTCGGCCGGTGGTCGCCGCGGCGCGCAGATGGGAACCTTCGATATTCATCACCCCGACGTCATGGACTTCATTCGCGCCAAGCGCGAGGACGGCCGGCTGCGGCAGTTCAACCTGAGCCTGCTGATCACGGATGAGTTCATCGAGGCTGTGAAGGCCGATGCGGACTGGTCGCTGAGCTTTCCAGTGACCGCGCGGGAGGTGGAGGAGTCGGGCATTGATCTGGCCAATGATCCGCAGCTGCTCTGGCGCCCGTTCCCGGTCACCAGGGGCTATGTCAGCAACGACTGCGGCGAAGTCGCCTGCCGGATCTACAAGACAGTCCCGGCGCGCCGGCTGTGGGACATGATCATGGCGTCGACCTACGACTTTGCCGAGCCGGGTTTTATCCTGATCGACCGGGTCAACCAGATGAACAACAACTGGTGGCTGGAGAATATCCGCGCGACGAACCCCTGTGTCACAGCCGACACCTGGGTGCAGACAGCCGATGGCCCAAGGCAGGTTGCGGACCTGATCGGCCGGGCCTTCCTGGCTCGTGTAGACGGACGTGATCATGCATCGGGCGCCCAGGGTTTCTTTCGCACGGCAACCAGGCCCGTGTTGCGCCTGCAGACCCGTGAAGGTCCCGCCCTGCGGCTCACCGCTGACCACCGCGTTCGGCGGGTAAGCGCCCTCACCCGTTGGCGTCTGGAAACCGAGTGGTGCGAGGCGAGCGCCCTGCGCGCGGGCGACCAGGTCCTGCTCAACGACCATCGCGGCGCTGCCGAATGGCAGGGCGCTTACTCCCGGGACGAGGGTTATCTGGTCGGACTGTTGATCGGCGATGGCACCTTGAAGGCGGACAAGGCGGTACTGTCGGTCTGGCCGCGGCCCCTCGCGGTGAATGAGACTGGCAGTGCGGACGGCGCCGAGGGTGTTATGGCGGCGGCTCTTGCGGCTGCCCGTCGCCTGCCACACCGCGCCGATTTTGCCGGCTGGCAAAAAGTGGCCGGACGGGACGAGTATCGCCTGGTCAGCGGTGCCCTGCGGCGCCTCGCCCTTGGTCTTGGCATGGTTCCGGGAAACAAGACGATCACCCCCAGGGCGGAAGCCTCATCCAGTGAATTCCATCGCGGCCTGCTGCGGGGGCTATTCGATGCCGACGGGTCGGTACAGGGCTCGCAGGAAAAAGGTGTCAGCGTGCGTCTTGCCCAGTCGGATGTCGGCACCCTGGAGGCGGCACAACGCATGTTGCTGCGCCTGGGTATCAACTCCACCCTCTACCGCGAGCGGCGCGGCGCAGGCGAAGCCCTGCTGCCCGATGGCCGCGGGAACAAAGCGCTATATGCCACGCGTGCTCAGCACGAGCTGGTCGTCAGCGGTGCCAATTTGCAGGTGTTTGCCGAGCGTATCGGGTTTGCCGACACCGCCAAGCAGGCGCGACTCGACGACCTGCTGGCGGGCTACTCACGGCGTTTGAACCGGGAGCGGTTTGTGGCCACGGTCGCCGGCATTCAGCCGGATGGCGTCGAGGATGTTTACGACGTGCAGGTTCCGGGTATCAATACTTTCGACGGCAACGGCCTGCACGCCCATAATTGCGGCGAACAGCCCCTGCCCCCCTACGGCAGCTGCCTGCTGGGCTCCATCAATCTCACCCGCCTGGTGCTGGACCCCTTCACCGACAAGGCCCGCTTCGACTGGGATCGCTATCGCGATGTGGTGGCCGTGTTCACCCGGATGCTCGACAACGTGGTGGAAATCAATGGCCTGCCGCTGGAGCAGCAGCGCCACGAGATCAGCTACAAACGCCGCCACGGTATGGGCTTCCTCGGCCTCGGTTCCACCATCACCTTGCTGGGAATGTCCTATGGCGACGAGGCCTCGGTGCGGTTCACCGAGGAGGTTTCCCGGGAAATGGCCCTGGTGGGTTGGCAGCAGGGCCTGGCCCTGGCCCGGGAGAAGGGTCCGGCGCCGATCATGGAGGACCTGTTCGAGGTCACTGCCGAAATGCTGGTTGCGCGCCCGGAAATGGCGCGCGATGGCATCGGCGTGGGTGACCGCCTGCCGGGCAAGGTCCTGCATGCGCGCTACAGCCGCTACATGCAGCGGGTGGCCGAGGTGGCGCCGGAACTGGTGGACGAGCTGGCGGAGAAGGGATCACGCTTCACCCACCACTCCTCCATCGCGCCGACAGGTACCATCTCCCTGTCGCTGGCCAATAACGCCAGCAACGGTATCGAGCCCAGCTTCGCCCACCATTACGCGCGCAATGTCATTCGCGAGGGCCGCAAGAGCAAGGAAAAGGTCGATGTGTTTTCCTTCGAGTTGCTCGCCTACCGCAGCCTCGTGAACCCCCGCGCCATGCCTTACAGCGAACTCGCTGAGGAGAAACTGCCCGACTATTTCATTGTTGCCGACAGCGTGACACCAAAGCAGCACGTGGATATCCAGGCCGCTGCCCAGCAATGGGTGGACTCCTCCATTTCCAAGACCGCCAACGTGCCCACGGACTACCCGTTCGAGGAGTTCAAGGATATCTACCTCTACGCCCATGCCAAGGGGCTCAAGGGCTGCACCACCTTCCGCTTCAACCCGGAGGCGTTCCAGGGCGTACTGGTGAAGGAGCAGGATCTGGAAAACACGGTGTACCAGTTTACCCTGGAGGACGGTTCGGTAGTGGAGCTGAAAGGCAACCAGGAAGTGGAATACGATGGTGAAATGCACACAGCGGCGAACCTGTTCGATGCCCTGAAAGAAGGCTACTACGGCAAGTTCTGAGCCCGGAGACAGCAATGACGGTAAAGATCGGCAGCAAGATTGTCAGCTACAAGGTCCTGCAGCAGGGCGCCACCCCGGAGCCGGTGGCGGGCGAGCGCGATGCGGTGCCGGCCAGCAATGTGGTCCATATGCACGAGTCCTTCCAGCGGCCGGAGCGCCTGGTGGGGTCAACCTACAAGGTGAAGACGCCGATGTCCGAGCACGCGCTCTACATTACGGTCAACGATGTCGTCCTCAACGAGGGCACCGAACACGAGCTGCGCCGCCCGTTCGAGGTCTTTATCAATTCCAAGAACATGGAGCACTTCCAGTGGGTGGTGGCGCTGACCCGGCTGATTTCGGCGGTATTCCGCAAGGGCGGCGATGCCACCTTCCTGGTCGAGGAGCTGAAAGCGGTGTTCGACCCCCGCGGCGGCTATTTCAAGAAGGGCGGTGTATTCATGCCCTCGATCGTGGCGGAGATAGGCTACGCCATTGAAGACCACATGAAACACATTGGCCTGATAGAGTCGAAGCTGGACGATCACCAGCGCAAATTCATCGCTGACAAGCGCCGCGAACTCATGGGCGAAGCCGGCTCCCCGGATAGTACGGGTGCCGGGTCCGCAGAGGCGGAGGACTCATCCTTCCCCCCTGGCGCCAGTCTCTGTTACAAGTGCAACACGCGCGCCGTTGTTCTGCTGGATGGGTGTATGACCTGCCTGAACTGCGCGGACTCCAAATGCGGGTAAATACTTGCTGACGTCTGCAGACAAGCTGGATGGTTATGTCCTCGACAATATGGAGGGGGCGGTCGATCAGGCGGCTTTCCTGGCAAGGACAGAGACCCCCGTCGCCATTATTGGCGCCCGCGGCACCGGCAAGATGTACATAGCCCGCATTCTCCACGCCCAGGCCGGTGGCAGCGTCAACAGCCTTATCGCCATCGACTGCCGTGAATTCCGCAGCCGCGACGATGCCAACCGCCGCATTCGTCAGGCCCTGCTGGCAGGCGCCGGCAAAACCCTGGTTTTCAAGTCGCCGCATCTGATGGCAGCTGAGTCCCAAGTGAAGCTGGCACGGCAAATGGCAACCCGGCTGCTCGCCGATGCCGAGACGCCGACCTACCTGCCTGCTGTGCGCTTCGTCGCCCTGTTTCCCGCCAGCCTGCAGCGGCTGGTCGCCGAGGGAGCGCTGCAGCGCAAACTGGCGAGTGTGTTCGCAGCCTACCCGATACGGGTGCCACCGATGCGCCACCGCCAGCAGGCCATCCTGCGCTGGGCGCGGAAAATCCTGGCCCAGGAATGCGCCAGCCGCAGCATCGAGGTGAAGGGTTTTACCCCGGAAGCGGAGCAGGCCATGCGCCAGCATCCCTGGCACGGCAATATCAGCGAGATTCGCCAGCGGGTGGTGCGCGCGCTGGAGCAGAAACCCGGTGGCGAGTGGCTCACCCCCGTGGACCTCAAGCTGTTTCTGGGTGACCAGGCAGCGAGCGGCAGCCTGCAGCTGCCCCTGCAGGGCTCTCCCGGCTACGAGTGCGGCGGCGACAGTTACAGCCCCAGTGCCTGGGAGGAGCTTGCGCTGATGCTGGCGGAGAGGGTCAACCAGCTGTTGTCGGTGCAGGAGCTGCTACCGCTGGGAACGTGGCTGGAGGACGAAATCGTGCTCGCGACACTGGCCCGTTACCAGGGGCAGCATGGCGACAGCGCCGCGTTCCTGCACACCAGCCGCCGCAATATCGCCCGCTGGCTGCCGGCGATCGCGGCTCGCCAGGCAGCGCGTGATGGCTGCCCACTGTGGCAGGACCCGGCGCGGCTGGTCGCTGACTGGATTCGCGGGCTCGGCAGTGCGGGCGACAGCCCCCTGCTCGCCGGACAGAGTCTGCTGCTGGAACTGCTGGAGGCCCATCGCGATGTGGCCACCGTGGATTTGCGGGCGCAGTTGCTGGGCGTATCCCGGCCCACCTATGGCAAGCGCCTGCGCGAGTGGCGGGACGCCGCCCTGCCGCCCGGCCTGACCGTGGCCCATGGCTGAGGATATGCGCGACGCGCCGGCCACCGGTACCCCGAGCCCCGGGCAACTGGCTGCGGAGTACCAGGGGCTGCTGCGGGAAGCGGACCCGGACCCGCTGGGGTTTTCGGCCCGGCTCAATCTGCTGCTGGATCTCGCGGCTATCGTCCCCTCCCGAATAGAGGGGCGCGTCCTGGGGGTGCTGGCCATCAACCCGGAGTGGAAGGAAGCGGAAGTCCGGCGCTGGTTGCAGCAGGATCAGGTGCCGCCGCGCAGGCATCTGCAGGCGCTGGTACGGCTGCTGGTCGCCCGGCTCGGATCCGGGCACGATCCACAGCGGTGGGAGGCGTTCCTGGTGTATGGCTCCCCCATCGTCGCATCACCGGTGGAACATTTGCTGTATCGGGAGGATCGCGGCCGGCGGGACATTGCTGCCCGCATATTTGCCCGGCTTACGGAACGCTACGGGATTCCATCTTCCAGCTACGATGCCGATGTGGTTTTTCAACGCTGCCTGCAGCTGATGCAACAGTTCAATATTTACGAGTGGCAGGACTTCCAGGCCGGCCACATGGAGCCATTTCGCAGCGTGATGTTCCCGGCAGAACCCTGACCGGTGTCGGTTGGCGCCGTGGCCTCAAGTCGGGAAAATGACAAATAGTGCTTGCAGAGCCCGCTTCACAACCAAAATACTGTCAGCCGCAGAAAACATGAGGACGACAATGAGCGATCAAGCAGAAGTCCAGGACATCACCGGTATTCGTGTCGCGATCGTCGATGACGCCAAGACCATCCGCATGATGATGTCGCATACGCTGAAACAGATGGGCTGTCAGGTGGAGACGGCGGAAGATGGCTACCGCGGGCTGGCTCTGTTGCGACGGTTCCGGCCGGATATCGTTTTTCTGGACATCAGCATGCCGGAGCTGGATGGCTACCAGACCTGCAGCCTGATCCGCCATGGTGAGGATACCCGTGACCTGCCGGTGGTGCTGCTCTCGTCATCGGACGGCGTTTTCGATATCGCCCGTGGACAGGCCCGCGGCGCTACCGCTCACGTCAGCAAGATCCCCCCTGACCCGGTCTTGCGCCAGCTGATCTATGAAAACACGCGGGCGAGCGAGGTGGCCTGAATGACCGCCGCTTACGCTGCGCTGACTTCTCTGCAGGCGCGTTACGCCGGCGCCGCGTCCTCCATGCCGGCGGTGTTGCCCGATCCGGAATACTGGCGGGGAGCGCTGCTGGGTATTGCCGGCGTCCCGCTGCTGGTTGCGGCCGGCGACATTGAGGCTGTCATTGCCGTGCCTCCGTTGACGCAGATTCCCGGTACCCGCAACTGGGTGCTGGGCATTGCCAGTCACCAGGGTGGCCTGTTGCCTGTTTACTGTGGCGACAGCCTGTTCGGGCAGCGCCTGCCCCCCGGGCGTCGACGGGAGTACTGCCTGGTGGTCAACCGGCCGGGCTGCCGCGTTGGCATTACTTTGAGCAGGGTGGAGGGCAATATCAAGTTGCTCGCGGACCAGCACGACCCTGACACCCCGATTGAGGGCCCCCTGGCGGCCTGCTGTACCGGCGGCTTCTGGCAGGGAGCGCGCTTTTTGGGCCTGCTCGATATCGGCCAGCTGGTCACAGACGGCGCCCTTTCCGACACAGCTGCACGGCCGGACGCCGTTGCCGAGGATCATGCATCATGAGTCAGACTCCTCCCTCACTAC
>NZ_JAVKCQ010000042.1:0-6161 GCF_040222615.1 Haliea sp. | reverse complement strand
GAGACCCAGACGCGATAGGGGCTGGTGTCCCGCTGCCAGGGCAGGTCCTTGCGTCCGTGCTGGTCGAACCAGGCCAGCAGGCGACGGGAAATTGTTTGCGTGGGGGCCATGGCGCGGTAGTGTACTGCAGCCTCGTGTGGTGGTCGAAGCGGGCTTGCGCAAGCCCGAACGTGAACCCTGTGCGTAAACAGGACAGGGAAGCAGGTACCAGAAGGGGTAAATGACCATGAAAAGCGTGTTAGTAGCCTTTGTCGCGGTGGCATCCATTACTGTCGCCGGCTGCGGGGTGGTGCTGGGCCAGAAACAGGCGCCGGCGGCGGTAAGCACGCTGGTGTATACGCCGGCGGACTGGCCCGAACCGCTGCAGGCGGATGTCTACCAGCCTCAGGGCAAGGGGCCGTTCCCGGGTATGCTGCTGGTGCACGGGGGCGGCTGGGAGCGCCGCAGCCGGGACGACATGGACCGCCTCGCCCGCTATTACGTGGGCCAGGGGTATGTGGTCATGAATGTCAGCTATCGGTTCGCCCCCGAAGCACGGTACCCGGCCCAGGTGCACGACCTGCAGCAGGCCATGCACTGGCTGCACCGGGAGGCCGGTCGCCTGGGCCTGGATGCGGAGCGCATCGGCGCCTTTGGCTACTCGGCAGGCGCTCACCTGGTCAGCCTGATGGCACTGGCCGCGGGCACCGGCAATGACCTCGACCAGCCCTGGGGCGGAGAGCGTACCCGGCCTGCGGCAGTGGTAGCGGGTGGCGCGCCAATGGACCTGCGCAAGTATACCGGCGGCAAGCTGGTGCCCCAGTTCCTTGGCGGGGGCATCAATGAGATACCGGAAACTTTTGCCGCCGCCTCTCCGGTCACCCGGGTACACCCGGATGCGCCGCCGTTCCTGTTGTTCCACGGCACTCGCGACAGCCTGGTAACGATTGATCACGCGGAAGAATTCGTCGCCGCCCTCGCTGCCCAGAATGTGCCGGTCGCGCTGGAGCGGCAGGGCGGACGCGGTCATATCCTGACCTTCCTCACGGTGGGCACGGCGCTGCCGGAGGCCGACGCCTTCCTGCAGCGGCATCTGGCCGCGGTGGACTAGTTTCGGGTGTCACTTTGTTGTCCCCCGGCAGTTGCATGAATTCCTTGTCATTCAATGATGGAAACTCCGGTAATTGAGTTCCCATGGGCAGGGTGGCCGCATTTGATGAAACGCGGTGCTTGTCGGGTTGCCGATCGTTGGCCATTATGCTGTATAAATACACAGTATAGGGGCTGGATCATGGGCGTACCGGCGATTGTGGAAGACTGGTCCCAGCGGCTGAGCGGGGCCCAGCTGGGGCAGGCGATTACCTTGCTCTCGGCGCAGATCAACGCGGCGAATCACCGCTTGCTCCGGCTGATTGCGGAGTTTGACAGCTGCGGTGGCTGGCGCGAGCAGGGCACGATGCGTTCCTGTGCCCACTGGCTGGTAGCCAACTGCGGCATTACCCTGGGCGCGGCGCGGGAGAAGGTGCGGGTGGCGCGGCAGCTGGAAGTGCTGCCGGAGTTGAATGTCGCTTTTGCGGAGGGAGGTATTTCCTATTCCAAGGTGCGCGCCATTACCCGCGTGGCCACCCCAGAGAATGAGGGCTTTATGGTGCATTTGGCGCAGAATAACAGCGCCGGTCATCTGGAGAGGCTGGTGAGTCGGTATGAGCCGGTGCCCGAGCCGGGCTTGGCGGGCTTGCTGGAGTGGGGGCCGGATAAAACTGTGGATGCCGCTGGTCCCGGTGACGTGGCTGCCGATCGCTCTGATGATGCCCCCGGGAATGGTGCCGCGCCGGTGCTGGACATGGAAGCCATGCGCGAGCTGGCCCGGGAGGTTTACTGGTTTCAGGATGAGGACGGCATGTGGGTGATTCATGCCAGGCTGCCGCCGGAACAGGGGCAGCTGGTCATGAAGGCCCTGCAGGCCGTGGCCCGGCCGCTGGCGGAAGAGCGGCAGGAAGAGTGGCAGGCCACGCAGAAGGCGCGCATGCAGGCAGTGGCGCGGAAGATTCTGCGGCGTGGGGGCACAGGGGACGGCGCGGGTGTCGATGGCGGCGCGGTTCGGGCTGATTCCTGTTCAGCTGCAGTGAGCGGCGCACACCCAGCCGCGGAATCAGCGACCGGCCCTTCGAACACCCTAACTAACCATCTTGCCTACGCCCGGGCGGAGGAAAAAATCTCCGCGGCAACTTTTTCGCAGCACATGAACCAGGTTCGGGCGGATGCGCTGGTGGCCTTGGTGGAGCACTTTCTGGCCACGGGGCCGGATTATCAGGGCCTGCAGGGCCTGAAGGGCACGGAGCGCTGCCAGGTTGTACTGCATGTGGATGTAAATACCCTGCGCGAGCAGCACTCGGGAGTGTGCTGCACGCATGGGCGGGCGCACTTCGAGGATAAACCGTGGCTTGCGCCGTCCACCGCGCGGCGGCTGAGTTGCGACGCGTCCCTGGTCACTGTGCTGGAAGATGACGCCGGCAAGGTGCTTAATGTGGGCAGGAAGTCGCGGATTGTGCCGGAGCGAATACGCCGCGCCCTGCGTGAGCGGGACGGGGTCTGCCAGTATCCGGGCTGTCAGGAATCGGAATACGTGGATGCTCATCATATCCAGCACTGGGCGGAGGGTGGAGAGACGCGGCTGGATAATCTGGTGACCCTGTGTCGGTTCCATCACCGGCAGTTGCACCGGGGCTGCTTTGACATTCGTCTCAACGGCGTTTCCGCGGAGATTCTGGCGTCCGACGATGTTCAGGAGCACAGGATGTCATGGGGAAGCAGTTCCCCCTGAAATCGGCAAGGCTTTTCTGCTGTTGGGGCTGGCATCAGGAGTCCGGCATTGCGGTCATGTCGACCCCGATGCGGGTGGCTCTTTTCAGGGCCGGGCCTCCAGGCGGTTGAGGGTCCAGTCATAGTCGAGGACGCGGACCTTCAGCTTGCCACTGGCCAGCTTTTCCCGGTCATCTGCGTCCAGCCCCAGGGCGCCTGCATACAGGGCAAGGAATGAGTCCAGCGTGTCCGCACCGCGCCAGCCCCGCTCGAAGTCCTCCCGGTACCACTTGAAGATGGATGACACCTCCAGGCGGCCATCGCGGTAGCGGTTGCGGCTACTGTCGCCGAGGAACCGCGTGCTGCTGTCCTCCAGCTGGGACTCCAGCTCCGCGGCGGTAAAGGGCTCGGGGCGCAGGGCAGGGCAGCCGATGGAGGCGCAGTTCACCGCGAAGTGGATACGCGGCTCGTCGTAACGCCCGGGCTCGCGGATGATCTCGTGTTCGATCCGGTCCAGGTACATCGGCTCCCCCAGCAGGGTAAAGAAGCGCATTTTCCAGGGATTCTGCCAGAAGCTGCCGATATTGCGGATGGAGTCCACCGGGTAATGGTCGATGATCAGCTTGAGGGTAAAGGCGTTGTAGGCATTGATCAGGAACGCCAGTTGCTCGGCCTCTGTCCAGCGCCCGAACTGGGGGGCTGCCACTGCGCTCAGCTCAGCCAGGTACGCCGCCAGCTCTGCCGGTTCCGCCCGCAGCGCGGCGTAGTCCACGCGGCTGTTGTGACCGCCTGGCTGCCACTGCACGTGCGTGGCAAGCACGCCCGCGAAACGCGCGTGGCTGTGATCGAACCCCAGGGCCGGCTGGGTCAGCAACAGCAGGGCAACAACAGCACCCAATGTCGTCAGCTTCACGCCCGGCCCCCGCGCCGCCAGCGATGGTAGCGCGCCAGCCAGCGCAGCACGCGCTCGGGGGCGTGGGCCTTCTTCCACTCCCCGGCGGCATACTTGTTGGCCTCCGCCAGGGTCGGATAGGTGTGGATGGTGCCCAGGATCTTGTTCAGCCCCAGGCCGTGGCGCATCGCCAGCACGAACTCCGCCAGCAGGTCTCCGCCCTGGGTGCCGACGATGGTGACGCCCAGGATACGGTCGCGGCCCGGCACGGTCAGCACCTTGACGAAGCCGCTGGTGGCGCTGTCGGCAATGGCCCGGTCCAGCTCCGCCAGTTCGAAGCGGGTCACCTCGAAGGCAATGCCGCGCTCGCGGGCTTCCTCCTCGCTCAGGCCCACCCGTGCCACTTCCGGGTCGATGAAGGTGGTCCAGGGGATCACCGAGTAATCCACCTTGAAGCGCTTGAACTGGCCAAACAGGGCGTTAACCGCTGCGTACCAGGCCATGTGGGCGGCAGTGTGGGTGAACTGGTAGGGCCCGGCGACATCGCCGGCGGCGTAGATGTTCGGGTACAGGGTTTCCAGGTACTCGTTGGTCGCCACGGTCTTGCTGGTGGGTATGTCCAGCTCTTCCAGGCCATAGCCGGTGAGGCGTGCCTTGCGGCCGACGGACACCAGCAGCTGGTCGAACTCGATGGTTTTTTCCTCACCCTCATGGGCTACCACCAGCAGTTTGCGTTCGCCGTCGCGCTCACAGCGCAGGGCGGCGTGCCCGGTCAGCACCTGCACCCCGTCCCGCGCCAGCGCCTGCCGAGCCAGCTCGGAGACTTCCGGGTCCTCCTTGTGCAGGATGCGCTCGCCGCGCTGCACCAGGCTCACTCTACTGCCGAGACGGGCAAAGGCCTGTGCCAGCTCGCTGCCGATGGGGCCGCCACCCAGCACGACCAGGCGCGGGGGTGGTGTGTCCAGCTCGGCGAAGGCGTCCCACATAGTGTCGCTGGTGACATAGCCCACGTCTTCCAGTCCCGGCAGGTCCGGTACCAGGGGGGCGGCGCCCGCGGCGATGACAATCGCCCGGCTAGTCAGGCGCTGGCTGCCGCCGTCGTTGAGGGCGATGTCCACGGTCCAGGGGTCGACGATCTTCGCGTAACCCTGCAGAACCTCCACCCCGAGGCCGGTGTAACGCTCGACACTGTCGTGGGGCTCGACCTCGGCAATGATCCGGTGTACCCGCGCCATCACCGCGCGGAAGCTGAACTGTGGCGTTGCCGGCTGCAGGCCGTAATGGTCGGCGTGGCGCATCTGCTGGGCCACTTTCGCGCTCTTGATCAGGGCCTTGCTCGGCACGCAGCCGTAGTTGAGGCAGTCGCCACCCATCTTGTGGGCCTCCACCAGGGTGACCTTCGCCTTCACCGCCGCGGCGATGTAGGCGGAGACCAGGCCGCCGGCGCCAGCCCCGATCACGACCAGGTTGCGGTCAAAGCTTTTTGGCTTCTGCCAGGGCTTGTAGACCCGGCGCCGCTGCACCGCGGCGACGATGGCCTTGGCAATCCAGGGGAAAATGCCCAGCAGCACGAAGGACAGCAACAGCTCCAGCGACAGGATATCCCCCACCCGCTCTATAGCCGCGAGCCGGGTGCCCGCATTCACATAGACTGCGGTGCCCGCCAGCATGCCCAGCTGGCTGATCCAGTAGAAGGTCCAGGTGCGCAGCCGGGTCAGACCCATCACCAGGTTGATGATAAAGAAGGGAAAAATGGGCACCAGGCGCAGGGTGAACAGGTAGAACGCGCCGTCGCGCTCGATGCCCCGGTCGATGGCCTTGAGGCGTTCCCCGAAGCGCCGTTCCACGGTATCGCGCAGCAGGAAGCGCGCCACCAGGAAGGCCACGGTGGCGCCTATGCTGGAGGCAAAGGACACCAGCAGCAGGCCCTGGCCGAGCCCGAACAGGGCGCCACCTGCCAGGGTCATGATCGCCGCACCCGGCAGCGACAGGGCCGTGACAATGACATAGATGACGAAATAGGCCGCTGGCACCAGCACCGGGTGCTGAGCCAGCAACCCGGCGAAGCGCGCCTGGCTGGTCTTGAGCTGGTCCAGGGTCAGGTAATCGTCCAGACCCAGGGCGAAGAACGCCAGTACCAGGGCAGCGACGGCAGAAATCAGCAGCAGTTTCTTGTTCACGATTTTCCTCGGGAGTCTGTTTGGGCAACGTTGGCGTCGGCGTTGCAATTACTGCGGCAGGGCGCCCCCGCAGCTACTGCCCTGGCCTGCGGTGCAGCCGTAGCAGTGGTCGGCAACCCGGATTTCCCGGCCACTGAGATCGCTTTCCAGCAGGGATTCCAGTCGGGGCCGGGAGGCCTCGCCCGCCAGTGGCAGGTCCAGCTGCTGGTTGAAGTCGCAGTCATACAGATAGCCCTGCCAGTCCACGCTGACCAGTGACCGGCACATCACAGACTCCAGGTTCCGCGGCTGGTAGGCGTCCTTCAACA
>NZ_JAVKCQ010000041.1:0-6848 GCF_040222615.1 Haliea sp. | reverse complement strand
GGGACCGACCGATTTTCACTAAACCCGGTTGATAATGCCAGCGGAACGCCGCACCGCCCACCCACAATGGGTTAAGACTCTCAGTCGATAAGTCTCAAAATTCCTGAACCCATAAGCCCTCCTGGTCATCATCTCCATTTTGTTGTGGAAGCCCTCGGTCACCCCATTACTCTTCGAGAATCGCCACATGGCGGTAACGGGCTCGAGCCAGGATGTGAGGGTCCTCGCCAGCCGGTGAAGCGGACTGGCGTGGAGCTGCTTGATCAGTGTGAGTAGCTTGGGCAGTGCTCTTTCGGCCCGTTTTCTGGTCAAGGTTTTCAGGAGCAGCAGCCGGTTTAGCCGCTGCTTGGCCTGGTACAGGGCGTTGAGCACCGGGAACGCACTCAGGTAGTTGCCGAGGTTATCGCGCTGCTCTGGTGACAGGCGCCATTCATGGCGGCGCATCAGGCTAATCAAGCCGCGGTTCTTGCGGCCCTCGGGGTCGTGCTCCTGCCAGGCCTTCAGGAAGTGCTGATTCACCAGACGAATCACGTGGAAGCGGTCAGCCACGATCTTCGCATTGGGGAAGTATCGTCGGGCAATTGCGCGGTAGGTTTCCGACATGTCCATGACGATGAGTCGGACGTTGTCTCGCCCGGGTAATGCCTGGAGGTTCATCCAGAGTTTTGACGATGTCCCCAAAGCGTCAGCGAGGTCTAAAGCAGCCTCTGCCGTGGTACCACGTTTCCCGCGGACAAGCTCATTGAGTCGTGCTTTGGTCCACCCAATTTTCCTGGCAAACTCAGCCTGAGTCATGCCCTGAGGTTCAAGGAATTCCTCGATAAGCATCTCGCCGGGATGGAACGGGTTTTTGGGTTGCTTGTTCATTTCCAATACCTCTATCTGTGGTAATCCGATATCTGCACATCTTGTGACTGCCCGCCACTCCAGCGGAAAACGGGGGGGGGGGGGGCGCAAAGCAGTGTGCGAATAGAGTATGCGCGAGGGTGGGAAATTCCTGATTTACGAACAATGTTGGTGAGCTGATGTTTGTTGCAATCAACACTCGCTCTCTATCTTGATCTGCCTATATGATCCTCCCAGGTTTGCAAGCGGCAGAAATATGTCCTATACCTGCGGGATGCGCTAAATGTACTAAACTCCATTGAACACTAGGTTGTGCTAGCTCGGAATGCGAGTTGCCCTGTCCCAATGCGCAGCCCGTTCCTGGACCCGATACGCAGCGACAGAAGCAATCAGTGCCAGCAGAAGGAGCTATTGCGTGACCAACCTCTACCAACTTCGCATCATCTGTGTCGACCTGGTTCCTTGCAGTTTGCGTGGCAGCCTAGTCTGACTTAGGCCGTCGACATGTCCCGCAAGCATTCCCAGCATGTCATTCTTTAACCCTCGCGCTCCTTCACGTGTTTCCCGCCGGGCGCTCCTCGCGCTGCTTGCCTGCGTGTTCAGCCTGCTGCAGGCATCTCACGCGACCGGGGCGGCCGGGGAGTACTGCAGTGACTGGGAGCGTGAGGATAAGGCCAGGGCGGCGGAGATAAAGGCGCAGATGAAGGCGACAGCGCACAGCATGGGTGTGCCAGAGCGCCTGATGCACCTGTACGACGAGCTGCCGGACTGTGAGATGTGCCTGGAGGACAGCCCCGCCGTTCCATCGATCACCGTGTACTACGTACCGAACAGTGACCCGAAGAAGACCGCCGCGCTGCGCAATATCAAGGCTTTAAGCGCTGTTTGGAGCGCGGATCTCGAGTTCGAGGCTCGTTACGGTATGCGCGAGGGCTACGTGCAGGCGTTCTACATATACCTGGCAAAGGGCAATTGTGTGTGCTGCACCGCCGAGAACGAGGAGGAGTACGAAGACTGGCAGCCCTATCCCGATGACCCCTCGGAATCGCCGCACTGGATCGACGAACTCGACCTAGACGCGAGTCTCGCTGAGGTCTTCGATGATCCCGGAATACTGGGGGAGGATCCGGCGGACCTGACCGATCTGTCGGCGGACGAAAAGTTTCCCGACATGATCGAACCGCCGCCGCTGGTGCTGCCACCGCCTGTGAGGCCCATCACGACGCTCTGCGTACAGTGCCGACCCCAGGTGAACGCGCACAACGATCACACTGCGAAAATCAACGCCAAACAGCGAGCCATCGCCAAGCTCACGCAGAGCAGGGGAGTCACGAGCAAAGCCATCAGCTACCGCCTGCGCGCGATTCACGCACACCGCCGCAAAGCGCAGACGGGTGACTGGGAGGCCGTAGCCAACGCGATGGAGGAGCACCTCTGGGACCTGGAAGCGACCTACGAACGGGAAACCCGCGCCATCGGGACCGCCGAGGAAGAGCTCGACGCACTGCTGGGGGAGTTGCTGGGGCTGCAACAGGCAGTCCGGGACTGCGAGGAATCCTGCAGGCTCAAGGACGGCCAGGCCGCGCCGACGACGGCGCCCGAACCTGTTCCGGAGAGTGGGCAGGCGGCCCTGCCGCCCTATGTGCGCATTGCGACACAGAACTGCACAGCGTGTGCACCGCAGGCGGAGGCCCGCAATACCATCGCACGGGATATGAATACGATTGTCGGTGAAATGCTCGCCAACGGGTTTAGCAGCGATGGCCTGTCGCGCTGGAACGCCCTGCTCGACCGGTTGGAAGAAGCGAACAATGCTCTGCGTGAGTGCCTGCCCCGCTGTGACGATCCGCCGCCAGACCCGCCAGCGGAGATAAAGTTAACACCGCTTATCGAAACTCCGGTGAATGAAGCCCCTCCAGAGTCGACACACGTCACAGGGGTGGAGACCGAAAAGCCGTTGACTAGTGAGGAGCTTGAGCGGCGTTGGGCCGACGAGTTCAATCGTTGTGAGCCGTGCAACGACTACTGGTATCGCTACCGCGAGATGGTCGAGCGATGGAAAGCCAAAAATGCCGAAATCGAATCACTTTATCTGGAAAAATACAGGCTTTTCAGTCACTTGGGGTGGTACCTCAGCCGGCGTCACACACTTGCAGCAGCGTTGGAGCTCGATCTCAGTAGTAGGCGGCGGGCGCAGGTTAACCGCTCCTTGCGGCAGATCCTCGAAAAAGTGCGCAGCATCGATGCCCAGTTGGATGAGTTGGAGGTAAAAATTCGCCACCGGTCCGAAGAGCTCACTGCGCTTGAAGAAAAGGCGCTGCTGGTACGCGTCGAGTGGCGGCACTGCGTGGCGACAAAATGCCGCCTCAGGACGAGCCTGCCAGTGGGTGTACTTCCCGAGGCAATGGGACACGTTTACGACGGCTCGGATCCGTCTGCCGACCTGACCATGCTGCTGTATGTCACTACGACGTGTGAGCAATGCCTCGAGCATGCGCGACGCATAAACGACTGGATTCTTGAGCAATACAGCAGTTGGATGGCCGCTTATATGATTAAATATCGGGATACCGACTGGGCCTTCGATAGCACCGGGGTTGCTCGGGAGCAGTGGCGACGCTTCGAGGTAGCGTATGAGTTGCGCAAGGCCGACCTTGAAGAGTGCGAGCTGCAGTGTGCGGTGGAGGAAGAAAGCACGCCACAGTATACGCCGGTCGACCCCTACCAGTCGCCCGCCATCGGCGACGCTATCTGCATCGACGATTTGCAGGACGCACTGTTTCCCGACGCCAGCGACGGAGAAGGTGCAGGCACGCCACCGCCCAGCTGCCAGGGGTCGCCCGTGATGGACTGGTATACCAGTGACTGTTCCTCGGGCGGTTGCGACCAGCTGACGAACCCGCAACCGGCCGCGAATCCCTGTGAGGACGACAGCACCGCAGACGAGGGGGGCTGGCGCGCGCCTCTGGGTTGCAGCGGGGTGCTGCGCACCATTCAGACGCTTGCGCAGCCGAATGATCCCTACCTGTCCTCGATGGGCACCATCAGAGCCGGCTTGCCGGACACCTGGGGGCTGCGGGCGATACAGGCAACCGGCCGCGCTAGTGGCGCCGGCGAGGCCGATCCGGTGATCGTAGCGGTCATCGACAGCGGCGTCGACTCCGAGCACCCCGAGCTACGCAACAGCCTCTGGAGCAATGCGGGGGAGATACCCGGCAATGGTGTCGACGATGACGGTAATGGGTTCGTCGACGATGTACATGGCTGGAATTTTCTCAGCGACAGCGCCGACACGTCCGATACGAACGGGCACGGCACGATCGTCGCCGGCATAATCGGGGCGGCTGTCGACAACGGCGTTGGCATCGCCGGGGTGAATCCCACAGCGCGTATCATGCCGCTCAAGGTGGCCAATTACCTAGGGGCCGGCAGTAGCATAGATGTCGCCGCCGCCGTCGTGTACGCCGTCAACAACGGCGCATCGGTGGTGAATGTCAGCCTCGGCGGCCCGGTTTATTCCCCGGCGGAGCAGATCGCACTGGAGTACGCCGCGCGCAAGGGCGTGCTGGTGGTGGTAGCGTCGGGCAATGCGGGCGTGGATACAGCGGGTTTCTGGCCGGCCGGGATAGCGGAGGCGCTTACCGTGGCCGCGGTTGATGTCGAGGGCAGGCGCGCACCCTATTCGAACTGGGGTAGCGCGGTAGATATTGCCGCTCCTGGTTCGGAAATACTTTCACTGCGGGCGCGCTATACCGACCCGGCATTTTTCATCGACCCGCGGTATGCACGCGAGAGTTACATCGTAGGCCAGGACAGGCTGCTCTATCACGCCTCCGGCACCTCGTTCGCCGCGCCTTTCGTCAGTGGCGTGGCCTCGCTTCTCTTGCAGGCACAGCCGGCCCTGGATGCCAGGCAGTTGACACGTATGCTGCAACAATCGGCAGAGGATATCGAGGCCCCCGGGTATGACCCACTCACCGGCTACGGTCTGTTGAACGCGCGTGCGGCACTGGAAAGCTCACCCGAGTTTTACGTTATCGCGCGCATCTCTGGTGTGGCGGTCAAACAGGTTGCTGATAACGTACTTGTGCAGGTGTTGGGCAGCGCGGATGCCGAGCGCTATGCAGGCGCGACCGTCTACATCGGGGAGGGGCTTGCGCCGACAGAATGGCGGCGCGTCGCCACCCTGCAGCGTCCCGTCACGGAGGGAGAACTGGCACAGGTGCCGGCGGTCGACCTGGCCGGCGCCGGGCAGTGGACGATTCGCCTGGACGCGAGCCACGAGAACGGCCGCACGCGAGAGCATCGCTATCAACTTACGTTGAAGTAACGTACGGGCCGCCGGCGCCGGGTGTCTCTCTGCGCCCCGCCCCTTGTCAATAGGTGTAGATGACCCCCAACTCGAAGAGTGACGGTTCGTCGCTCTGCGAACTGCCCACCTTGTCGAAGCTGTAGCGGTAGGACGCGCGTATCGCCGTGGTATCGCAAAAATAGTAGGACAGGCCTACGCCGATGCTCACGGTTTCGTCGCTGTCGGATTCATCGAAGAAGCCTAACACCTGGCCCGTCTCCGCGAATACGATCTTCCCGGAGTCTTCAGTGTCGTAAAAGTCGTAGCCCAGGTTCAGGTTGAGCCCGAAGCCGTCGGCGACAAAGTACTCGTAGCCGATCGACACGCGCCAGGAATCAATGTCCTGTTTACCGCTGGACTCGAGCGTTCCGCCGGGCTGGCTTGCGGTGAATCGGCCCTCTATTTTGTCATACCGGCTATAGGTCAACCCGAACTGCCACTGGTCAGAGCCCATGGAGAACCAGTCCTTGTCGTTGCTGATGGCGAAGCCCACTCCGACACTCCAGCCCAGTGCATCGTCGTCGGCGGAGGACTGGACGGTGAAGCCATCCGCCCTGGCCAGACCAGCGCCATTCTCGGTGTTGGTCTTGATGTCATCCAGGTAGATCATGGACGCGGAGGCATGGAGGAAACCGCGCGCGTCCCAGCGCCCCGCGAGAGTGCCCATGCCTTGGGTCGCGCTGCCGAGGGATGCTACCGTGATGCTGGCGCCCTGAATGTTCAAATCCCCCAACGCCGTCCCGGTGCGCGCGTCGCGCAGGGTCCAGCGTCCATCCGAGCCAAAGGGGATGTACAGGGTGCTATCGTCATCGTCTTCGTCGTCAGTGATCGAGACTTCGCCGTCCGAGTTGCTCTTGGCTGTGGCGGGTTCATTGAGGCCGAGGTCCAGTTCAACGACCGTATTGGGCGGCAGACCGGAAATCACCCCTACCTCGACCACCATGGCGAGGCTGGCGGGGGTGAGCAGAAGGGCGAACAGGAACAGCGGGAGAGTATGTCGGGGCATCATGGGTAAATCCTCTTGTTGTTGTCTTTCCAGGTCAGGTTACTTCAGTTTCAGGTCAGAACGCGTTTCGCGGGTGCGGCCATCGTCGTGTTCAACCGTGAGCCGAATGGTCCAGCGGTCGGCGCCGCGCAGCAGGCTCGCGGGTATGGCGGCCAGTTCACCGCCACGCACCGGTGCCGTGAGAGCCGGTGCCGCAGGTTGCCACCCGGTGGGATCGTCGCCTTGCCCGATCTCCACTCGCGCAGTGGCGAAGCGGTCCGCGTCGGCGCTGCCCATTACCGTGACGAATACCGCGCCGTCGCGCCGCTGGCTGGCGATGCCGGTGATGTTGCCCGTCACGAAGAAATCGGGGTCGGCTGCCAGCGCTGCGGCGACGTCGAGGCGCCCAAACCCGGTCAACGTGTCGATGCCGGGCGCGCCGATATCCGCCGCCGACTGGAGCAGCATGTTGCGCACCTGTGGGCCGGTGAGCTCCGGATTGATGGCGAACAGCAGTGAGGCGGCGCCGGCGACGAACGGCGCGGCGAAGGAGGTGCCGGAACTGACGTACAGACTTGCGTCTTCCCCGCGAATGTTCGCGGCGCTCTCGTAGGCGTCATCGATCAGGGCCATCGGGTCCGTACCCGAGGCCCGCAACGACAGGAT
>NZ_JAVKCQ010000040.1:0-26901 GCF_040222615.1 Haliea sp. | reverse complement strand
GCAGGAAAGTGGGTCGACCTTTGCCAGACGCGAAGCCCGTGGTGCCCATCGGCTCGCTAAAATCAAGCTGGCGTAGGAGGGTCCAGCGATCAGTGAAATCGTTGCAAAGCACTAGAGCATATTCAACACGGTCATCGGGAGAGTCGATATCAGCAAGCGGTACCATTGCAAGCTCGGCCTCGAAGTCTAGCCGTGGGTGGAAGGTTACCGGGTCGTTCCACACGCTCGCCCTTGCCAGCTTCGGAAACAGGAATGGCGGGTCGTTCAGGTAAACCTCTTCAGCATGCTCGTTATAATTTGCGCCAACCGCGATGTGAGGGTAGTGGAAGTCCACTGGCAGCAGCAGGTCATGAACCGGGATGCTGACCGTTTTGCCAGTTATTGCAGCAAGGCCCTCGTAGCCCAGCCGGGCGTAAGCTTCGATCAGATCGCTGGTGTCGCCGAGTCCAGCAGTGATGTCGACTCCCTCGACATCGTCACCTTTATGCCGGGTGATCCGTATAATGGACGAGGCCGTACGTGCGAACGTTAGCGCCAAAGCAGGATCTGCGATGAGCTGAGGCGGCGCGGCGTCCCAGTTGGTGTCCACGACGGGGCGGGAGATGTAATAACTGTAGGCGGCGATCGCAGCGGTCGATACGATCAGCACCGCTAGTGTGCGGACGAAAAATCTCATGCATTTCATCTCTATTCTCGGTGCGATTGTCTAATGTTACACACGAGCCAATTTTTAAACCAAAGTCAGTAGCAGCATAGCGTGAGAGGCCGCTTTTAGGACAAGCTGCTCTCTTTTAGAGCGCCATCTCAACTCCAGAGCCGCCACCTACGGCCAAGAGCGGACACTCGCTAACGCCGCCAGCAGGGGCACGAAAACCAGAGCGAAGCGGCGGTTATTGTGTCCCTCTGGCTGGCCTTGTTAGCCGCTTTTTTAGACCTGAACATTGCTTTTACCTATGTTGCATTTCTCGCAAAGTATCTGAAGGTTTTCGAAGACCGTTTCTCCGCCCTCTGCCCACGGAGTAATATGGTCAACGTGCAATTTTGCGCCATCTCGTGGCGTAGCACCGCATAGCTTGCAAGTAGCTCCATCCTTCATTAAGACCATAGCACGCAACCGCCAATTAATATTACGCGGAGTTCTGCGAGTTGACATACTTGGGGATGTGACAGGCAATTCTGGCACCGCACCATCATTTACCCAAGCAACAAATGCTTCAAGTGATTTACGCCAGCCGCCAAACCTCTTTTCGTAAGTACCGGACGAAAATTTTGATTTATCTTTGGTCAAGTCATTATATTTAGGCTGACGACCAAGGCTCATCCATACTTCAATAAGATTTTCGAATAACTCTTCATTTGAAATATTCAAGTTTCTAGTTTTACTAAGGCCTGCTTTTTCTAAGGACTTAAACCATGAGCCAAACCGACGATTGAAAGTGGTGTTATGAAACTTACCTCTTTCGTTGTACTGGTCGATTGTGACTTTATCCTGATCTATCTCCTTCGCGACACGAATCAAATCCTCAATTAGCTCTTCGTCAGGTATATTTCGATGATGTGTTTCGAGCTCAAACTTCATGATGTACCTGTACGGTTCAACAGCGAATTAACCAGACCGGGCCGTATAACACCGTTCCGGTTAGCTCGAGCATCGAATCCGAGAAAAAATATTTTTATCATAAAATCAATATGTTGGCTATTCGCACTCCAAGTCCATCTGAGGTAACTGGACTTCATTAGAAACCATGACTCACCACTTTCAGTAAACGGCGGCTTTGGGTCGAAACCCGCCCTTCACGCGACACGATTGGTCGACGCCGACAAGACTACATCAAACATGAATTGAATAGCTAACATGAGATGCGGCGTCTGAGGTACAGTGTTTTTCACCCACTTGGTGGATCAGATCCATGAGCGTAACTGGCTACCTGCCTCCACACCATCTCCAATTCTTTCGAAAGCCACTCTCCAACTGGAACGTGTCAAGTTGGTCGATACACTGTCAATAGCACTCCGACACTACTTCCTGGAGAGCCGACGTACCGCCGCTATCAGCAAGCCAAGTCCAGTAAGGATTAACCCATAGATACCGAGAGTCGGAATGGCTGTCGCGTCGCCAGATGATGACAGGCCGAGGTCAAAGCCCTGGTAGCCAGACGGCGTCGCCACGAAAAGCTGGTCATTGGCAAAACACTCACCCCGCACGCTGTCGGCACTGCAACATCCAGTGCCGATGTGCCGGGGTAATCCCCGATCAGATCAAAAATCACCGCGGTGTCATTGCCGGAGCTGCATATCAAGAGTTCTGTTTATGCTGTCTTGCGGCGTGACCAGCCAAGTCCGGCGAGGCCGAGTCCGAAAAGGGCGAGGGTGGCGGGTGTTGGAACCGTCGCCGTACGCGTAGTCAATGCCAAGATTTCGTTTACTCCTAAGCCAAGCGTATCGACCTTGGCCCCCACTAGACTCGATCCACCGGCCGATGGTGCGTCTCCGTCGATTGATTCGTCGTAGATCACTGTTGCGGACGCCGCACCGCAGAATACAGGTCTGAGCATGCCGCAATTGTCGCGCCAAATATACTTAAGCTACTGAAAATTCTAGATTATTTGACGAAACCAAAGCAGTCTGCAGCAAATATATTTCACATTGTGTAAAAATTACTGATACTTTGGTGAGCGACCGGCAGAGGTGGGTCGAAAGCGGGATTCCAACTCAGTGTGGTCGAAAATCCCGCTCGTGGGCGCAAGCTGACGCCGGTTTGCTTTATGATCAGACCGGATGTGGTCCGGAATGGATCGAGACCTGCCTTTCACGCGACACGATTGGTCGGCGCCGACACTACTTCCTGGAGAGCCGACGCACCGCCACCATCAGCAAGCCAAGGCCAGTAAGGATTAACCCATAGACACCGAGAGTCGGAATGGCTGTCGCTTCGGCAGACACTGCAAGGCCAACGTCAAATCCCTGGTAGCCAGACGGCGTCCGCACGAAAAGCTGGCCATTGGCAACACCCACCCCGTACGTCGACGGCACTGTAACATCCAATGCCGATGTGCCGAGATAATCCCCGTTAAGGTCGAAAATCACCGCAGTGTCATTCCCGGAGTCCGTCACCACAAACCGATCATTCGTTGACGAGAACCCCAACACCTCACCTGTTGCGGAGATAACGCCTGCAGTTGCAAAATCCAGAGTAATCGTCCCGAGCAAACTGCCGTCTGACCTCGCGACAATATTCACGGTATTGCCAGCCCCACGTGAGTAGAACCTGTCCCGTACCGGGTCATAGGCTGGCATGCTTTGGCTGCCGACATTGCCGGGCATGGAGGCGAGCAAGGTCGCGGTGCCGCCGGTGTATAAACCGGAACCGTCCAGCTGCGCCTCAATCACCCCCCGGTCGGGTCCACCTGAGACCGCGTTGAAGGTTACCACCTCCATCAACCCGGTGTTGGGGTTGAAGTTGATCGACCGCACGTCAATGTTCAAGGGACTCTGTGTCTGTATTAGATTTCCCGAGCTGTCGCTGACATACCCGGGTTGGGATGTACTGCCAATGCCCGCACTGTAATACTGATCAAAGCCGGGGTGATAGGCGACGGAGGATTCAGCGCCGATGGTGCCCGAGAGCAATATCGTCCGCGATGCATTCGCCGGTATCATCTGCGCGCTGGCCATTTGCACGACAGACATCAAGAACAGGACTGGCACCAGTGCCTTCAGTCCCAATCCGTCCTTTTTGCTTGAAACCGCCCCATTATTCACACGCATGAAACCCCCTTGCTTTCAAGAATCCAACTCTTCGATCGGGCCTGTATAACCCAATTGATGCTGTTTAGCAAATCGGGTTCGCTGCACGCTACGACTGCGGTGTGCCTGGGTGGTCCAACCTCCCAACGGCCCGAGATGCCACCTGTGCTGGTAACGGACCGAGTCCTGGACCCCGGGGTTTACATTCATAACCCCAGCGGGCACCATTTACGTTGAGTCACGGCGCAAACCAGTGCACCTCTTCCATTCATCCCCCACTCGAAAGGAAACCCCATGACGCAAGCGACAGCGGGCCATACCGTACGCATTCACTACACCGGCACCTTGCAGGACGGCTCGGTGTTCGACAGCTCCGAGGGGCGCGACCCGCTGGAGTTCCAGCTCGGCGCGGGGCAGATCATCCCGGGCCTGGACCAGGCGATCGACGGCATGACCGCCGGCGAGCAAAAGACCGTGACCATTCCCGCTGCCGAGGCGTATGGCGATTACCAGGCGGAGGCGAAGCAAACTGTCCCGCGCGACCAGATTCCCGCCGATATCCCGCTGGATGTGGGCACCATGCTGCAAATGCAAACCCCCGATGGCCGCGCCGTGCCGGTGCAGGTCGCCGATGTGACTGAAGAAGCGGTTACGCTGGACGCCAATCATCCGTTGGCGGGCAAGGACCTGACCTTCGAGGTGGAGATCGTTTCCGTCGGCTAGCCGCCAGCAACGCGGGCATGGACATGAGCCCGGGGATGGGCTTTGATGCGGGGAAGAGCACGTCCTCGACATTGCCCACAGGAACGCCCCATGCCTCTCACCTTGCTCCGGTTCAGTTGCCACCTTACTCTTCTTACACTGTGCGTCCTGCTGGCGCTACCCGCCACGGCCTCGGACTACCCGGAGCCGGCGGAAGGTAGCTTCATTCTCGGATCCTTCGCCTTTGATGACGGTTCCGTGCTGGACCTCCGGCAACACTACCGCACGCTCGGCAGTCCCCGCCGCGGCCCGGATGGCAGGGTCAGCAACGCGGTGCTGATCATGCACGGCACTACCGGCCAGGGCGGCGGTTTTCTGAGCGACAACTTTGCCGACGTACTGTTCGGGAAGGGCCAGCTGCTGGACGCCTCCGAGTACTTCATTATCCTCCCGGACGCGATCGGTCACGGCCAGTCCAGCAAACCCAGCGATGGCCTGCGCGCCGGGTTTCCCGAATACACCTACGACGACATGGTCCGGGCCCAGTACCGGCTGCTGACCGAGCACCTGGATGTTGACCACCTGCGGCTGGTGACCGGCACCTCCATGGGCGGGATGATGAGCTGGATCTGGGGCTATACCTATCCGGACTTTATGGACGCCCTGCTGCCGCTGGCCAGCCTGCCGGTGGAGATCGCCGGGCGCAACCGCATGACCCGCAAGATGATGATCGACGCGGTGCAAAATGACCCGTTGTGGCTGGACGGCAACTATGAGGAGCAACCGCCCGGCCTGAAGGAGGCTATGTATGCCCTGCTGTTCATGGTGTCCAGCCCGCTGCAGTACCAGCTCGAGGCCCCGACCCGGGAGGCGGCAGAAGAGATGATGGACAAGCTGGTGGAGCGCTATCGTTCCAGCATCGACGCCAACGACCTGATCTACGCCTTCGACGCCTCGCGCTTCTACAATCCGGCGCCGCATCTGGAAGACATCACCGCGCCGCTGCTCGCCATCAACTCCGCGGATGACCAGGTCAACCCGCCGGAGCTCGGTATCCTGGAGCAGGAAACTGCCCGGATTGCCAATGCCCGGGCGGTGGTCCTGCCGATCACTACCCTGACCCGCGGACACAGCACCCATTCCCGGCCGACGATCTGGGGACCGTACCTGGCGCAACTGCTGGCAGCCACCGACGCCGCCGCGAATCCGATCGACCAAGGCGTCCTGTTGAATCCGGCGCACCCTGTGTGGCGTGAACAGGCCCCGGAGAGCTACGTCGCACGGTTCATCACCACCGAAGGCGCGTTCGAGATCAGCGTCGACCGGGCATGGGCGCCACTGGGCGCGGACCGCTTCTACCAACTGGTAAAGAACCGATTCTATGACGGGGTGCCTGTCAACCGCGTGGTAGCGGGTTATATCGCCCAGTTCGGCCTCAATCCCGATCCGGCGGTCACCGCAGTCTGGAAGGACAACGGCATGGCCGATGACCCGGTCAATGCCAGCAACACCGCGGGCAGCATCGGCTTCGCCATGACCGGGCCGGGTACGCGATCCACCCAGGTCTATGTCAACCTCGGCGACAACTCACGGCTGGATGCGGACGGCTTCGCCCCCTTCGGCCAGGTGACCGCCGGCATGGATGTGGTGGAGAAACTGTATGCGCTGTACGGCGAAGAGGCCGGCGGCGGCATGCGCGGCGGCCGCCAGGGACCCATTGAACGCGAGGGAGCCGCCTGGCTGCTGGAGCACTACCCCCTGCTGGACTACATCATCAGCGCGGGGATTCTGCCGGGCAACTGATCAGGCCGGCGCCGCCGGACTTGCGGCTTCACTGGTGACCATGTCGCGCAGGGTGACGTCACCCAGCGCCTCGTTGACCGCCTGGTCCATCCGGCCCAGCATGTCGTCCACTAGCGGCTCCGATGCCACCCGCCCTTCCAGCAGGGCCTGCTCTCCGCGGGGGCTGCGGATTGAGCCCAGCAGCTGGGCCATGCCCAGGGTCGCCGGATCGTGGCCCAACAGGTACTCGGGCGGCTCGCTCGCGGTTTCCACCAGCAACTCCCGGTCCTGCAGCAGCTGTACGACTTCCCCGACCCGGTCCAGCGGCACCCGCAGCTGGTCGGCCAACTTGTCCAGGCTCAGGGGCATGCCCCGGTGCACGAATACGTCGGCCACCCGGTACATGACCAGCAGCGCCAGTTGCTCACGGAAGCGGCCACTGAGCGGAATCCGCTTGTCCGTCAGCCGGACTCGCTCCGGATACTGGTGGAAAAAGGCCACCTGGGCGCCAATCATCAGTATCAGCCAGCTCAGGTAGAGCCAGATCATGAACATGATGAGGATGGCAAAGCCGGAATAAATAGCCGCGTATTTGGTGGAGCCCGAGGCAAACTGGGCGAATGCCAGGCCCGTCCCCTGCCACAACACACCGCCAACCAGGGCGCCCATGAGCGCCGAGCCGAACTTCACCCGGGTATTGGGCACGAACATATAGACGAAGGTGAATGCCAGTACCACCAGCATGAAGGGCAGCAGCTTGGAGATCATTAGCAGCAGGCTGCCAAAGGGTTCGACACTGATCACCGCCTGCATGATGTTGCTGTTCATCATGGACGCGGTCAGCCCCATGGCCGAGAACACCAGCACCGGGCCCACCATGATCACGCTGAGGTAGTCGCTGAAGCGCCGGGACAGTGGCCGCGCCGCTTTCGCATGCCACACGTAATTGAAGGACACCTCGATCTTCTGGATCAAGGACACCACGGTATACAGCAGCAGTGCCATTCCCACCGAGCCCAGCACCCCGACCTTCATGTTCTCGACAAAACCCAGCACGTTGAGCACGATTTCATTGCCCTGCTCACCCAGTGGCTGCACCAGGTTGTAGAGCAAGGGTTCGATCTGGTTGTGAACCCCGAAAGCCTTGAGTACCGAAAAGCTGACCGCCAGCAGCGGCACCATCGACAGCAGCGAGGTGTAGACCAGGCTCATGGCGCGCAGGGTCAGCTGCCCCTGGGAGATTTCCCGGATCAGCACGAACAGGAAGCGAATGGTCTTGTAGGCCAGCTGCTGCAGCCAGGACAATTGCGCCAGATCCGGCCGCCACAACTCATTGAGGAGAAAGCCCCTGACCTGACCGTAAACACCCACCGGGCTCTGCATGGTTAACCGCCCTATCCTGTTGCCGCTGAGGGGGCATGATAGCGCAAATTGGACCTTGAAAAGGGGCATAGGCCAATGCCCGCAATTCCGCTATCCTGAGGCCCGGCTTTTGGATGCCGCACCTGCAAGGAGAGAGAAAAATGATCGGATACATCACTATTGGCGTCAAGGACATGGCCAAGGCCAAGGCCTTCTACGCCGACCTGCTCGCCGACCTCGGCGCCAGCGTGATCATGGACATGGACCGCATTGCCATGATCGGCAAGGGCATGGATCAGCCCATGCTGGCAGTCTGCATTCCCTACAACGGAGAAGATCCGCACCCGGGTAACGGCAACATGTTTGCGATTAGCGCGGGGACCAAGGAAAACGTCGACAAGCTGTACCACAAGGCGATCAGCCTGGGCGCCACCTGCGATGGCGAACCCGGCCAGCGCATGCCGGACATGTTCTACGGTGCCTATGTGCGCGATCCCGACGGCAACAAGATGGCATTCTACGTCTTCGGCTGACCTCGCGGGCGTTCAGCCCTCAACCAGGAACCGCTGCAGGCGTTGTTGCAGGCAGCGGTTTTCCACCAGCAACTCCTCACGCTGCTGTTGCAGTTCAAGAATCATGGCAATGGCGACCCAGTCCAGCTCCAGGTCCCGGTGCAGGCGTATGGCCCGCTTCATCCAGGGTACGCTGCGGGTATCGAACATCCAGTCCTCCACCTCACCGGCGACCGATACAGGGATGACGATGTCGTGCTCCACCATTGTGACCAACCACTGGCGGGAGACCTGCTCACACTCGCACACTTCCCCCAGGGAAATTCTCAATGCAATGTCATTCATGCTGACTTACCCCACTCTGCCCGCGGATCGAAGGCGGCCTGTTCCGCCAGCTGCTGCCACAGTGCCCGGACAGACGCGGGACTGTCTTTCGGCATGACCACCTTGAGCACCGCAAACAGGTCACCGCGCCCCGCCCGGCTGGCCAGGCCCTTGCCGGTGACTCGCAGCTTCTGCCCTGACTGGCTGTTGGGCGCAACGGTCAGGCTGATCTTGCCGCTGAGGGTCGGGACCGTGATTTTCGCCCCCAGCGCCGCCTCCCAGGGTGCAATCGGCACTGTCACCAGCAGGTTGTGACCCTCCACATCGAACAGCGGGTGCGGCACCAGGCGCACATGCAGATAGAGGTCTCCCGCGCTTCCCTCGCCGCGTCCGGGAGCGCCCTGGCCGCGGACGCGAATGCGCTCGCCGTCACTGATGCCGGCCGGAATGGTGACTTTCAGGGATTTTTTCAGCTCCTGCAACTGACCATCCACGACCACTGGTATGCGGTACTCTATGGGCTTGCTGACAGCCTCCAGCGTTTCCTCCAGAAACAGGGGCAACTCGATTTCGATATCCTGCCCCGGGCGACCCCGCCCGGCCGCCTGCTCCCGGTGGTGAAATCCCCCGCCAAAAATACTGTTGAAGAAGTCGGAAAAGTCCCCTTCAAACTGCTGGAACCCGGCGCCAGCGGATGACTCCCAGCCCGGCGGCGGCTCAAACTGCTGGTCCGGGCGACCGCCGTAGCGGCGCAACTCGTCATACTCCGCCCGCCGGCCGGGGTCCTTGAGCACCTCCCAGGCCTCCGCCACCTCCTTGAACTTGTCCTCCGCACCGGCGTCCGGATTCAGGTCCGGATGGTATTTGCGAGCAAGCTTGCGGTAGGCAATCTTGATATCCTTGACTTCGGCGTCCGGCGCGACGCCCAGCGTCTGGTAATAATCCTTGAACTCCATGGGGTTACCTGGCAAGCAGCCTGATGATCAGCTACCAATGTACACAGGCACCGGCGGCGCGGCAATCCGTATCCCCGCCGCGCGGAAGCGCGGCGGAAGTGCATACCTCAAACAAGGTATGCAGCTGAACCGGGGTGGCACTAAGGTGACCGCCCGTATTTGACCACAATACCAAGAGAGGTTTTTCTCCATGTACGCACGCAAACCCATAACCCTGCTCGTGGCCGCCTGTATTGGCGCCGGTAGCGCCAGCCTGATGGCCCAGGGGCTGGAAGAAGTCGTGGTAACCGCACAGAAGCGGGAGCAGACCCTGCAGGACGCGCCGATCTCGATCGCGGCCTTCAATGCGGATGCCCTGGAACAGAAAGGCGTCAGCAATATCGATGACCTGGGCACTTCGGTTCCCAATGTCAAGATCACCCGCTCACCCTCCAACACCTCGGCTGCGACCATCGCCATCCGCGGCTCCGCAACCATCAACCCCGCCATCACCTGGGAGCCCACCGTGGGCATTTACCTGGACGGCGTATTCATCGGCAAGAACGTCGGCGGCATCTTCGACATCGCCGAGCTGGAGCGGGTGGAAATGCTGCGCGGGCCCCAGGGCACCCTGTACGGCAAGAACACGGTCGGCGGTGCCGTCAACCTGATTACCAGCAAGCCCACCGGCGAGCTGGGCGGCAAGCTGCGGGCGGGGGCCGGCAACTACGACCTGCGCACTGTCTACGCCACGGTCGACACACCGGCACTGGAACTCGGTGGCGCCGGCGAGATCATGGCCAAACTGACCGCCTCTGTGCGCAAACGCGACGGGCTGTACGACAACGTCAACGACCCTTTCGGCAATCCGCTGGCCAATCCGGTCCTGATTGACGAGTTCAACAACCTCGACAACCGGGTCGGCCGCTACGACATCCTGTGGGACATGACCGACCGCTTCTCGGTGCGCTATACCTGGGACTACAGCGACCTGGACCTGGCACCCTCAAAGAATCAGCTGACCTACCTGGACCCCAACGACCCCACGGGTGTCAATGCCCTGCTGGCGCCCTATGTCACCGGTGAAAACGAAAACCGCGACAGCGCCAGTCTGGACCAGGCCAAGTTCGAACGCTCCAAATCCATCTCTCAATCCCTGTTCGCGGACTATGACGCCGGCACCTGGGGCGCTCTCGGTGACGTGACCCTGCGCTATATCGGCAATACGCGCAAGCTGAGCTGGGACGATGACATCGACATCGACGGCTCCCCGGTGAACCTGTTCACCTCAGCCCGGTTCATCGACTACGACCAGACCTCGCACGAACTGCAGATGATCGGCACTACCGATCGCACCAACTACGTTCTCGGCCTCTACTATTTCGAGGAAGAGTCCGATGTATTCAACCCGATCAGCTTCTTCGGCGCCTTCGGCGCTCCGACCTCGAACAACCGCTACGGCTTTGACAACGACTCGTTCGCCGTCTTCGGCCAGGTCGACTGGCGTCCGGCAGCAGCTGTATTCGAGGACCGCCTGACCCTGACCCTGGGCCTGCGCTGGACGGAGGAAACCAAGGACACCTACATCGACCACCCCAATGATGTCGATGCCATGGGCAACCCGGCACCCTTCTCCGGCCAGGCCAAGGAGACCTTCAACGACGTCTCGCCAACCTTTGTCGCCGCCTGGGATGCCAGTGACAACGTCAACCTCTACGGCAAGGTTGCCAAGGGCTGGAAGTCCGGCGGTTTCAATGGCGAAGCCCCCTTCGAGTCGGCTTTCACCACGCCCTATGATGCAGAAGAAATACTCTCCTACGAGTTGGGCATTAAGTCGCGCTGGCTGGACAATCGCCTGCAGGTCAACGGCGCGTATTTCTACAACGACTCGACCGACATGCAAATGTCGATCTTCGTTGCCGGCAGCAGCGCCGCCTCCATCGTCCAGAACGCGGGCGAGGCGACCATCCAGGGCTTCGAGGTGGAGCTGGTGGCTCTCCCCATACCGGAACTGGAGCTCTCGGCGAGCTACGGCTACCTGGACCCCAGCTACGGCGAATTCATCGAGAATGGCGTGGATGTAAAGGACCAGAAGGACTTCCCCTATGCGCCGCAGAACAGCGCCGCCCTCTCGGCGGAATACAGCGTTGCCTCCGGCAGCTGGGGTGACCTGACCGCGCGCCTCGACTACGAGTTCGTGGACCGCCACGCACCCTACATCGAGCCGTTCCAGAACGCGACCTCAGAGGTCAAGCCCTACAGCCTGTTCAATGGCCGCATCACCCTGGCCAACGTACCGGTGGGCGACGGCCAGTCGATGAAGTTCGCGCTCTGGGGCAAGAACCTGCTGGACAAGGAGTACCGGATCAACACCATTCCGTTCGGGATCTGGACCGCCAGCTACTACGGTGACCCGCGCACTTACGGGGTCGAGGCCACCTACGAGTTCTGATCACCCGGTCTGACAATGGCGCCTGCGGGCGCCATTGTTGCAACCGGGTTCCACTCTCATGCCGCCGGAGACCACGCCCATGGACCAGAACCTCGAACAACAGCTGCAGGCCCTGCTCGACAAGCAGGCGATCATGGAGCTGATCAACGCCTACTGCAACGCCGCCGACCGCCACGACAACGAGAAATTCCGCTCGCTCTACCACGAAGATGCCATCGACGACCACGGCTCGTTCTTCAAGGGTCTGGCGATGGAATTCATCGACACCCTGCCGGATATCCAGGCCAATATGGAGATCCTGCACCACAACGTCACCACGGTGAATATCAAGCTGGACGGCGACCGCGCCGAGGGCGAGGTCTACATCATTGCCTTCCACAAGATCCGTACCGACGAGGGGCCATTTGACCTGCTGATCGGCGGCCGCTATTTTGACCGCTACGAGAAACGCAACGGTGTCTGGAAATTCACCTACCGCGCGGTGGACGCGGACTGGGCCAACCTGCACCAGCCGTCCATCGTCAACCTGGACAACCCGATTATCAAGGGCGCCCATATCGGCAAGCCCGGCCCGTCGGACCCGTCCTACTCCATTTTCAATCTGCTGCAGTGGGGCAAGCGCTGATTCACTGCCCCGTGCGGCCCCACTGACAAGGGACAACCGTGACCAAGCAAGAACGCATCGCCAGGGCCAATAAACACCTGCCGCCCTGCCTGCAGATTCTCAACACCCGCCTGCTGGATTTCGACAGCGAGGCCGGCACCGCGGAGCTGGAGTTCGATATCAGTGAACAGTTCTGCCACTCGGTGAACGTCGTGCAGGGCGGGAATGTCACTGCAATGCTGGACGCCGCCATGTCCCACGCCGTGTTCATGCAGGCAACCGATGTGGTGGCCCTGCCAACACTGGAACTCAAGGTCAGCTTTCTTGAGCCCACGCTTGCCGGTCGCATCACTGCACACGGCAAGGTCATCAAGAGCGGTCGCAGCATTGCCTTCATCGAGGGCACACTGATCAACGCCGAGGGCGTGGTCGCGGCAACGGCATCCTCTACCGCCAAACTCGTGCGCCGCAAATGAGGGCAAGCCTGCCGGGCTTCCGCGCCCCCGCTGCCCTGCTGCTGTCCCTCGCGGCGCTGGCCGGGGCGCCTGCTGCAGCACAGGATTATCGCGGCTGGCGGACCTACGGCGGCGACCAGGGCAACAGCCACTACTCGGCTCTGGACCAGATCCATCGCGGAAATGTCGCGGAACTGGAACTGGCGTGGCAGTACGCCAGCGCCGGCGGCGAACCCCTGCCCCCCAGCTCGGAACTGCAGGTCAACCCGATCGTGGTGGATGGCGTGCTCTACGGCCGCAACCCATTACATAACGTGTTCGCGGTGGACGCCGCCAGCGGCCGGGAACTGTGGGCCTTCAGCCCGCCGCAGGAGCACGTTGGCATGTCCAACATGCGCGGCGTCAGCTACTGGCGCGACGGCAATGGCGCCCGCATCCTGTTCAGCACCGGCCACTTCCTGATGGCCCTAGACGCCGCCAGCGGCAAGCTGATCCGCAGCTTTGGCCGGGACGGCCGCGTCGACCTGCGCGAGGGCCTGGGGCGCAATCCGGAACTGGTGAGTATCAACGCCCCCTCACCGGGTGTCATTTTCGACAACCTGATCATCATGGGCTCGGCGGTCACCGAAACCGCAGGTTCCGCCCCCGGTGACATCCGCGCCTATGACGTACGCAGCGGCAAGCTGGCATGGACCTTCCACACCATCCCCAAACCCGGCCAGTTCGGCGCCGACACCTGGCCCGAGGGCGCCCGCGACAGCGCCGGCGGCGCCAACGCCTGGGCCGGTATGAGCGTGGACGAGCGCCGGGGGCTGGTGTTCGTGCCTACAGGTTCGCCGGCACCGGATTTTGACGGCTCCGGCCGTCCCGGCGCCAACCTGTTTGGCAACACCCTGCTGGCCCTGGACGCCCGCACCGGGGAGCGCCGCTGGCATTTCCAGAGTGTGCATCACGATCTCTGGGACCGCGACCTCAGCTCGGCGCCGACGCTGGTCACCGTCACCGCAGGCGAGCAGTCCCGCGACCTGGTAGCCCAGGCCTCCAAGGAGGGCGTGGTCTACCTGCTGGACCGCGACAGCGGCGAGCCGGCATTCCCGATCGAGGAAGTGGCGGTACCGCGCTCGGATATTGACGGGGTCTACAGCTATCCGACCCAGCCGCGCGTGACGCTGCCCGAACCTTTCGCCCGCCAGCACATGACAGCGGATGACCTGACCGACCTTTCCGCGGAAGCCAACGCGGCCGCGCACCGGGTCTGGGACGAAGCGCATGAACTGGCCTGGCTGCGCCCCGCCGGCCTGAGAAACAGCATCCTGCTGCCGGGTTTCTACGGCGGCGCCAACTGGGGCGGCGGTGCCTTCGATCCGGCCAGCAACCTGTACTATATCAACGCCACCAACGCCCCCAACATCCTGCGCATGGAAGCAGTGGAAGTTGCCCGGGGCTCCACCATGGGAGTCGGCGAATTCGTCTTCCGGCAGCAGTGCAGCGGCTGCCACGGCGTGAATCTGGAGGGCTTCTACCCGTACGCGCCGCCGCTCACCGGGGTGGAGCAGCGCCTCAGCAAACGCGAGGCCTTTGCCATCACCACTACCGGCAAGGGCAGGATGATGCCCTTCAGCCACCTGTCACACCACGAACGGGAAGCGGTCGTGGATTACCTGTTCGCCTACAGTGCGGGCGAACTGGGCGCGGGGCAGGACAGCGGTGACGGCGCTACCACCACCGAAACCGTGCACGTGTTTGCGGGCTATCGGGACTTCGTTGACGCCGAGTACTACCCCGCCATCAAGCCGCCGTGGGGGACGCTCACCGCCATTGATTTTGTCTCGGGCAAGATCCGCTGGCAGGTGCCGCTGGGGGAGTACGCGGCCCTGACCGCGCGCGGAATCCCGCCTACCGGCACCCGCAATTTCGGCGGCCCGGTCGTCACTGCGGGGGGGCTGCTGATCATCGCCGCCAGCTCCGATGAAAAACTGCGGATCTTTGACAAGGCCGATGGCAGCCTGCTGTGGGAATACCAGCTGCCCGCAGGTGGTTACGCCACCCCGGCAACCTATGCCATCGACGGCCGCCAGTACATTGCCATCACCGCCAGCGGCGGCAAGCTGGGCACCCCCACCGGGGACCGGTATCTCGCCTTCGCGCTGCCCGAGCGTCCCGCGACCTGAGCCTGCGGGGCCCCGGCAGCCGCCAGCATCAGGCCCGCCAGTGGTCGGGACCCGGGCCGAGCACGGCGAACGAGCCGATATGGCCCCGGTTCAGCTTGCTGCGGTGGCAGAGCTTCCACTCCCCGTCTTCCCGGCGCCATTGGTCGTGGTAGTCGCCCAGGGTGCAGAAAGTCAGGCCCTCGCGGGCGCCTGCACCCAGGTGCATGTCGCTGACGTAAGCCCGGCTGCGCGCGGTATCCCCATCGACGTCAATCAGCACGTTGCCCAGCAGGTGCTGGGTAGGACCGCAGGCATCCAGGAACGAGCGCAGCAGGGCGATGATTTCAGCCCCTCCCGACAGGCTGCCAGTGCCGAGATCGGCGGTGACATCGGCAGTCATCAGCGCCAGCAGCCCGTCCCAGTCGCGGGCATCCATGCCGCGGGCTACCTGCACCAGCTGGCGATAGACAGCGCGCTCCGCGAGCAGCGTGTCCAGGCCCGGGCCGCTCACGGACGGGTTCCTGACGGCAGCAGCGCGGCGCGGATGTTGGCCGCCATCTGCAGCAGCGCCTCCCGGCGCGGCATGCCCGTGAGCGCGGTGAACATGGCCTGATTCTGCTCACCGGCAACATATACCGGCCCGTTCCCCAGGTTGGCCAGCGCCTCCAGGACCACGGCCTGAGGCGACATCACTCCCTCCAGGGTGGCGCTGTCAATCCCTTGCAGGGCGTGGGCCTCGGTAGCGGTGCTACCGGGACAGAGGGCCAGCACATCAACGCCCCGGGGCGAGACTTCCCCCCACAGGGACTCGCCCAGGCTGTTGGTAAACGCCTTGCTGGCGGCGTAGGCCGCGGAGTACGGAACACCCATCAGGCCCTCGACCGAACTGGTAATGACAATGCCGCCGCGCCCGCGCCGCAGCAGCCCTGGCAGCAAACGGTGAGTCAGCTGCAGCGGTGCGGCACAGTTTACCTGCAACATGGCGGTCATCCGCGCCGGGTCATTGTCCTGGTGTGCGCCCTTGAGGCCGAACCCGGCGTTGCTGACCAGCAGCCCGATATCCCGCCCCGCAGCGGCGTCGATGACCTGGTCCACGGCACCGGGAGCAGCGAGATCGGCGGCGCAGACCTGGACCGCGACACCGTGGGCCTGTTCCAGCTCCGCGGCGAGAGCGCGCAGGCGGTCGGACCGGCGCGCCACCAGCAGCAGGTCAAGACCACGCCCGGCAAGCTCAGTGGCAAAGGCATGGCCGATTCCCGACGAGGCGCCGGTAACCAGCGCGGTCGGCCCGTAGCGGAAGCCGAATTCGGCGCTGGACAACTCGCTTGGCACTGTTTCGTTCATGGGGTGGCGCGCTCCCTGTAGGCCGTGGTGGAGTCCAAAGCCCCGTCATCCCGCGGTCGTCCGCGGGCACTGCAGTCGATGGCAACGGGGAGAAATACTAACCAGCAGCCGGTCCCGGCACTACGCCAATCCAGCCAGCAGCGGTACTGGATGCGCGCCAGTTCAACTATTCATAGGCTTGCGGGGGTACGCACTCGGGCAGGGAACTACGGCCTTCTGGGATTGAACAGTGCCTCCGAGGCCAGTTCCCGCGACAGGAAGTGACCATCGTGATAGCGGCACTGGGCAATGCTCAGGCGCTTGCCCTGGACCCTGTACACCAGCCGGTGCCTGGCGTCGATACGGCGCGACCAGAAACCCGTCCACGCAGCCCGCAGCGCTATCGGCGCCCCAGGGCCACTCTCGGGCTGCCGCTGGATGGCCGTGACCAGCTCGTTGATACGGGCATGGATAAGCGGATCGTGCCGGGCCCAGTACTGGTAATCCGCCCAGGCACCGTGGGACCAGTACAGTTTCACAGCTCGAACAGGTCGCCCTGGACCTCCTCCCCGGTTACCACCTCGGCGATACCCTGGTTGAGGCTGGCGGCATTGGCCGGACTGCGCGTGAGATGTGCCAGCTCTTCCCAGGCCTGGTAATCCTGCAGGCTCACCAGCACTGCCGGACGCCCCGTTTGCCGGGTAATGAGAACCGGCTTGCGGTCATCGTTGACCCGGTCCAGCGTGGACGCCAGCTGGCGACGAAAAGCGGAATAACTCATCACATCCATCGGGCACCTGCACGTACAATAATAAGTACCTGATCTTGACATTGTACGCCAGTGCCAATCCAGGCCAACAGTACCGCCCATATCTTTCTCGATATAACTCGATATGACTCGATATATAGACTGTAACTAACTGGTTTTATTATTTAAGTTAAGCAATTCGAATGTTTGTACGACCAGTCGTACAAGTTGCGAGGGAAACCGGGTCGCTCGAGTACAGGTACAGGTACAGGTACAGGTACAGGTGCTCAAACTTACCTCATGGCCACGGCCAGCAATAGCGCTCTCCGGCTCAGTCCAGCCCCGCCTGCCGGGCAGCGACATCCGCCCATTCCACTGCCTCGATGTAGATTTCCCCCAACTCCCGCTCATCCATATCACGAAACACAACCGAGCCCGCCTCACCCGCTTCAAGCCGCAGGGCACACTGCAAGGCATTCCCTTTATCGCCCGAGTGCCTTATCAGGGCCTCTCGCAGATCCCGGGGCAGCGACAGGTGTTGCAGTGCATCAGCCAGGGTGACATCCAGCAGGGCGTCCAGAACCGAAAACAGACCTACGGTGAAAAACTGGTCCGGGCCTGCGAACCTGCAGCGCTGCGCCAGGAGCTCGCAAACGCGGCCGCGGATCAGGCCCAGGGTCACGATTTCGTCGGCCTTGCCCGCGATCCCGCTCATGATATACAGCACGACCCAGTTGCGAATCAGTTCACGGCCCAGGAAGATCACCGCCTCCCTGACCGATTCGATCTTGCGATTGAGCGCGGTGGCTGCGGAATTGACGTAGGTGAGGGCGCGCACACTCAGCCCGACGTCCTGGCTGATCAGCAGATGCAGTTCATCGACATCGGTATCCGGGTCATTGAGCTTCGACAGCAGGCTCAACAGCGCAATCTTGTTGCTTGGCAGACGCTTGCCGCTCACTATTCGGGGGCGGGCAAAAAAGTAGCCCTGGAAGTAGTCCACGCCCAGGTCTTTCAGCTGGTTGAACTCTTCCTCGGTCTCGACTTTCTCCGCAAGCACCCGACAGCCATGCGCCTTCACCCTGGCAATCTGCGCGCTCCAGTTCTCCGCCGGCATCTCCTTGATGTCGATCTTGACCGTATCTACCAACGGCAGCAGTGCCTCATATACCTCCGCATCCACCACGTCATCAAGGGCGATCTTGAATCCGTTTTCACGCAGGTCACGGACTCCGGCCAACACTTCCTCGTCCGGAGTGACATCTTCCAGAATTTCCAGCATGACCCTGACCGGATCGAGCGGCAGCAAGGTGGGGTCCAGCAGAAACTCCCGGGGCAGGTTGATGAATGTCAGGTGTCCGCGGGACAGTCGTTCAAGGCCTATCTCCATCGCATTGGTAAGAACCTGCGCAGTCGCTGACACTGAGTCCAGATCCTGCGGCGCACTGTTCGTACCTGAAACCCGAAACAGCAGCTCGTAGGCGAACAGCTTCAGGTCGCGGTCAAGAATAGGCTGACGAGCCAGAAAATAGTGCTCAGCCAAGCGTTTCATCCTTATCCAGGGGTTTTACTTATCTCGGAACAATACTAACATCCGTTTCAATGTGCTCGTACAGTTAAAGATCGGTCGCTCCGGGGCTTGATATTCCCCCGCCGCCCGGTGCCCGATTGTCCGGTCCGGCACAGGTCCTCTTCCCCCGTCCACTCACGGTGCCTTGCATGCCCCTCCAGCGCTTCGCCATTGCTGCCATCCTGGTGCTGGCAGGCAGCGCCATGGGTATGGTGGCGGGATGCCAGCCCGGCGCCTCCCCGGCACTGCCGGATGACCCCCAGCCCGGCGCGGAGCAGCGGATCATAACCAGTCCCGGCGACCACCGCGAGTACGCCAGTTTCACCCTGGACAACGAACTTGAGGTATTGCTGGTGTCGGATCCGGGCGCTGCCAACGCCTCGGCGGCCCTGAGCGTCGGTGTAGGCATGCTGCAGGACCCGATGGACTACCAGGGCATGGCCCATTTCCTGGAGCACATGCTGCTGCTGGCGACAGAGGACTACCCTGAGCCGGACGGCTTCATGAGCTTCACCAACCAGCACGGGGGCATCCACAACGCCTACACCTGGCTGGATGTGACCAACTACATGTTCGAAATACCCGCGGCGCACTATATCGAAGCCCTGGACCGGTTTTCCTCCGTGTTTCGCAAGCCCCTGCTGGACCCGGAGTACATTGAGAAAGAAAAGAATGCCGTGCACGCCGAGTGGTCCATGCACCGCGCCATGGACTCTGACGGCATGTTCCAGCTGGACCGGTCAATGCTCGGCGACCACCCCGCCAACCGCTTCCTGGACGGCAACCTGGCGGCACTCGCGGACAAGCCCGGTTCCAGCCTCCATGCCGCCACCCTGGACTTTTACCAGCGCTACTACTCCGCCAATATCATGAAACTGGTGCTGGTCGGCCCCATGCCCCTGGCGGAAATGCGCATCCTCGCCCGCAGCCACTTCGGCGGCATCGAAAACAAGGCCATCGCCAGGCCAGGCGTATCCGCCACACTGAACCTCGACCGCATCGGCGGCCAGCTTGTCCATTACCAGCCGCAGGAGGATCTGCGCCAGCTCAGCGTCGACTTCCTCATCAAGAACAATCGCGACCAGTTCCGCAGCAAGCCCAACCAGTACCTGGCCTACATTCTCGGATCCAAGATGCCGGGCACGCCCGCCGCGCTGTTCGAGGAGCGCGGCTGGGCCAGCGATCTCACCGTATCCACGTACCCGGATAGCTATGGCAATTACGGGGTATTCAGCATCCGGGTCGACGTGACCAGTGCGGGCATGGCGCACCGGGGCACCATGGTCAAGCTGATTCTCGGGTATATCGAACAACTCCGCGCCGAGGGCGTCCCCGACCACTACGCCGGAGAATTCAGGGCTTCCCTGGACAACGCCTTCCGGTTCCTGGAGCGCGAACGCGACTTTGACTATGTCGCCAACCTCGCCCAGGCCATGCAGTACTACCCCGTCCAGCATGCGGTGGACGCCGCCTTCCGCTTCGAGGGTTTCGACCGGGCAGCCGTGGACGCCGTCATGGCGCAGCTGACCCCTGCCACCCTGCGGGTGTGGTATGTCTCCCGGGAAGAGCCCGCGGAGGCCGAACTGGAGTTCTTCGCCGGGCGCTACCAGATCCGGCCACTGGTGCTGCACCCGGCGGCGGAGCAGCTGGCAGCGGCTGCAAAAGCCGGCCTGACGCTGCCAGCCAGCAACACCCTGCTGCCCGGAGAGTTCAGCTTGCACAGCGCCGCCACGGAACCGACCCTCGTGGTGGACAGCAACGGCATGGAACTCTGGTTGCAGGGCAGCAAGTACTTTGCCGATCAGCCGCGGGGCTTTACCCAGCTGTATTTCAACACGCCGGTGCGGCAGGCCAGTGCCCGCGGCAGCGTCATGCTGGCGCTGTGGGCCGACCTGTACCAGCAGCGACAGAAAGCCTGGTTTACCGAGGCCGGGGCTGCCGGCATGGACGCCAGGATAGGGGTGGAAGACGGCATCCGCCTCAGCGTGTCGGGCTTTACCGACCAGCAGCTGCCATTCCTGCAGCAGGCCCTCGCCGGCCTGCGCTTCACGCCCGGCACCCAGGACCTGGAGCAGGCACGTGACCGCTTCCTGCGGCAACTGGACAACAACCGCCGCAGCTTCGCCATTGACCAGCTGTTCACCGCACTGCGCCGGGTCGTCAGCACCGGGAATTACGATGACAGCAGTCTGCGCGAGGCCGCCGCCGCAGTCACGGCGGAACAACTGCGGGATTTCATCGACGACACCCTGGCCCGCAACCGGATTCGCGGCTACCTGTTCGGGAACTACGCCAGTGACCACGCCACGGCTCTTGCCGCCACGCTGGATTCACTGTTCCCCGACCGCCTCGCAACGGCTTACGCGCGCAGCGACCTGTACGCCCCCAGCCGCGGTACCGCAGTGGTGTTGGCGGAAGATACCGCGGTGGAAGATCTCGGCATGCTGCATCTCTACCTCGCCCCGGACGCCGGATTTGCCGGCATTGCCAGGGCGCGGGTACTCGGCGCGCATCTGGGCGACCGCGCTTTTATCCAGTTGCGGACCGAGGAACAGCTGGGCTACGCGGCCGGCGCCCTGGGCAGCGCGCTGGGAGACTTCGGCTTCGTCGCCCTGAACATCCAGACCCCGGTGAGGAACGCAGTGGACATGTTCGCCCGTCTGCAGCGCTTCACGACGGAATACGCCGCAACCCTGGACAGTTTAACCGCGGCAGAATTCAGCCGGCTCCGCGACGGCGTGCTGAACGAACTGCGCCTGGCACCGAAAAACCTCGCCGAGGAAGTCGCCCCCATGCTCCAGGACTGGGACCGGGAGCGCTACGCTTTCGACTCCCGCGCAAGACTTGACGCCGCGGTCGAAGACACCACACTGGCAGATATCCAGCGCTTCTACCGGGACACCGTGCTGGCGGAGGACCGCAGCAGCCTGCTGGTACAACTGCGCGGCACCCGGTTTGCCGATGCGCCTTTTGCCGTCATTCCCGGGGCGCAACCCATCACCGCGCTGGCTGAGTTTCACGCCCGCATGGCGGTGCAGGAACGCGCCGGGAATTCGCGGGAGACCGCAGGGGGCCGGTAGCGCCCAGCGGGCCCGGCTTTCAGTCCCGCTGGTTCGCGGATTCTCCCGCGGCTCCCTGACGGGGAAGATAGAACTGCTCATACCAGCGCCGCAGCTTGTTGATGGGGCCGTCGCCATCACAGAGGATGGGGTCGGCCTGGTAGATCTTGTCTTTCCAGATTTCCACGTCGGAGCCAAATGCGGCGTGGGCGCCCAGCGCGTATTGCTGCACGAACTCCTCCGCCAGCGGCTGTCCGTCCAGGCCACTGACGATAACGGCGCTGCACAGGTCCACCTCGGTGTCGTTGACCGGGGTGTGATAGTTGACCCACCAGCTCTTGTAGCTGACGTCCTTGCCCCGCGACTCGGTGTAGTAATACATGATCGCCGGGCCGTGATAGGTGGCATCGCCCCAGGCATCGGCCTGCTGTGTGAGCGCCTGTTCGTTCACGGCTTCCATGTCGAAAGGCAGCCCCGGCGGGATTACCATGCGCGCATTGGCCGAGCGCTGCACCGTGGACAGCTGGGTCACTGTGCGCTCACCAAAGCGGTTTTCAAACGCTTTCACTTCGCCGCCATGGACGTGGGGGAAATGGGCGATATCGACGATGTTCTCGATCACGTCGCAGGGCTGGGCGCGGATACGGGAGCGATGGAAGTGCCAGTCTCCCCAGCCGCCCTCTCCGTGCCCCCAGTCCGGGATTTCCGGCAGGTAGTCCTCGGGCGGCTCATTCCACGGGTCGTGCCAGAGGGCGATAAAACCGCTGGCCTCCCGCAGCGGCCAGCCGCGCAGGGCGTGCCGCGCCCGCTCGGGAATCTTGCTGGCGTAGGGTATGGCCACGCACTCGCCGTCACCCTTGAAGGTCCAGCCATGAAAGGGGCAGGCGATGGTGTCGCCACTGAGACGACCGCCGTCACTGGCCAGGTGGGCACCCAGGTGGGGGCAGTGGGCATCGACCACCGCTGCCGTCCCCGACTCGCCGCGAAACAGCACCAGGTCGCGGTTGAAGTAGTGCAGGCGCTGCACCTCTCCCACCGCCAGCTCACGGGAGAAGGCCACGATATGCCAGCCGCGGGCAAAGCGGCCGGGTTCCAGAAAGGCATACTTGTAGTCGCTCATGGGGTATCTCCCTGGTCAGCGAAGGCATGGCGGGCGGCAATGTAGGCGAAGGTCATCGCCGAGCCGATGGTGGCGCCGGCGCCGGGGTAGGTATCCCCCATGACCGCGGCACTGGTATTGCCGGCGGCGTAGAGGCCGGGAAGCACGGCGCCGGCTTCATCCAGCACCCGGCCGTGCTCATCGCAGCGCAGGCCGCCCTTGGTATCAAGATCCCCTGCCTCGCAGCGCAGGGCGTAGTACGGAGCGGTTTCCAGCGGGCCGAGGCAGGGGTTGGGCTGCACCTTCGGATCCGCGTAGTAACGATCGTGTTCGCTATCGCCGCGACCAAAATCCGGGTCCCGTCCCAGGCGGGCGTTGGCGTTGAAGCGCTCGACGGTAGCGGCGAGCCCCTGCGGGTCGACCCCAAGGCTGGCGGCAAGCGCTTCAAGACTGTCCGCCCGGGTCAACAGCCCCGAACTGAACAGTTCCGCTGGCAGGTTTTCGTCCCGGGTCATCTTGCCGGGCTTGATATGCCCCACCGGATAGCGCTGGCGGTAGGTGGCATCGAACACCAGGTAGCAGGGTATGGCGCCCTCCCCGCGTTGCTCGCTGGCATACTGATCCTTGACCAGGTCCTCGTAGGGCTGGGCCTCGTTGGTAAACCGCAGGCCGGCGCGATTCACCATGATGGAGCCCGGGTAGGCCTTGCCGGCGATCAGTGCCAGCACCCGCCCGTCCGGCATGCGGTAGGTCGGCGACCACCAGGCGCTGCCCATCAAGTCCAGCCCGGCACCCCGGGCACGGCCCATCACAATGCCATCACCGGTTGCACCGGGAGCCGCCGCCGTCCACTCGGAGCCGATGGGCGCCTGCTGGAACTGCTGGCGCAGGGCCGCGTTGTGGGCGAACCCCCCGGTGGCCAGCAATACCCCGCGGCGCGCTTTGACCCGGAGTTCGGTTCCGTTGCGCAGCACCACGGCACCGCAGATCCTGCCCTCCTCGACCAGTAACTCGCGCATCGGCGCGTCCAGCCAAAGCGGTATATCCCGGTCCAGCAACGAGCGGCGCAGCCGCGCCACCAGAGCGGGGCCCAGGGTTACCCGCTGATCGGGCTTGCCCCGCAGGCGCGCCGGCAGATCCAGCCAGTACCGCGCCAGAAGACGGAAACCCAGCCAGTACGCTCCCAGGTCCATCTCCCCGAGACGCCGCCCCTCGGGCACGGTGATATTGAAGTTCATGATTGACGAGTAGTCATCGCGGATAAAGTCCGCTTCCGGTCCCAGCGTGCGCAGGGAAAACGCGCCCGGATCCATGGAGCGACCACCCGACTTGTAGCCGGCGACCTTCGGGTAGTAGTCCATGTAGCTGGGCAGAGGCGTGAACGCGACATGGCTGTGTTGCATCATGAAGGCGAGCATTTCTGCCGCGCGGGTCGCATAGGCACGAAGACGGGGCTCGCTGACGGTATTGCCGATCAGGCCGCGCAGGTAACGCCAGCCCTCCTCGGTGCTGTCGGCGACACCCATGCCCGGTTGCCTGTGGTTACCGGGAATCCAGGCAACGCCGCCGGACTTGCAGGTGGTACCGCCGTAGCGAGGCTCCTTCTCCACTACCAGCACCGCGCCACCCAACTGGTGCGCCACCACCGCCCCGGTCATTCCCGCAGCGCCGCTGCCGGCCACCAGCCAGTCCACCTCGTGATCGTATTGCAAAGCCACCGCCCGTTACTTTTTTACCGTATCACCGGGAGGATACGGGTGGCGGTGGCGGCACTGGAACCCGACAGGCGGTAAACCCGGGGCTGGTATGAATGCCTGTACGGCTGCCGGCAGTGACAGTGGATCTCCACTCTGGCGCGCAGGCGGCTACCGACTGCGGACCTCTACTCCCCGCCTGCCGCCAGCTCCCTGGCGATGGCTGCCCGCACCAGGGGGTTGAAGGGAAAACCGATGTGGCTGGCGGGAATCGCGACATTGCGCACCCAGCGCGCATCTCCCTGACAGAGGGCGATGTCGCTGCCGACAATGCCGTCGGTCTTGCTGTACAGGGCCAGTACCGGCACCTGCAGGGTGCCGCGGTAGGCATGGCGGATCCAGCGCTGGATGGCCTCCTCGTCGACGGGAGCCGGGTTGCGCCCGCCCATGATTCGGTACAAAGCGGTGCCACGGGGGTCGCCATAGGGTGTGCCGAGGGTGATGACCTGGCGCAGCCACTGCGGATAGCGATGGGCCAGGGCAACGGCGACCAGACCACCCAGACTCCAGCCGATCAGGGTCAGCTTGCGGCCGCTGCGCTCAAATTCTTCCTGCACCAGCGCCGCCACCCGGTCCTCGGTTTCCGTTCGCGCAGCCAGAGATGCTTCCAGGCTGCGGGCCCGATCGCCGGCCCCGTGGCGCCCCAGCCCCCAGGGCAACGCATGGTAGCCGCGCTCGGCGAGGAAGCGGCGCAACCCGGCAGTGGAGGCGTCCGACGCCATAAAGCCCGGCAGCACCATCACGCTGTGTCCATCACCGCGCGGCAATAATCGTGACAGAGGCTGCAACAGCGCGGAGCTGCCCATCTCCAGACAGAACCGGCCGAGCTCTGTCACACTGTGACGAACCAAAGGGGGACGGGGTGGAAGCTCTGAAATTGCTGCTGACATAACGCTGCTCCACTGCATATATTCACAGTATACGCGCCAAACAGAGGCCGGATCATCCCCCCTCCGCTGACACTCCCGGCCCTGCGCTCAATGGCCAGTCAGCCCAGTGCCTGCCCCGCCTGGCGACGGCTGACCAGGCCCTGCCGGTACATCCAGGCGATGGTATCGCGCAGGCTGTCCTCCAAAGGGCGGAAGCTGAAGTCGAGTTCGGTTTCCACCCGGGTGTTATCGAGCGCTACCCAGCGGGTGGCATACTCCATCGCCTCGGCGCCAAAGGGCAGATCCAGGGGCAACCAGGCGCCAAGACGGTCGTAGAGTTGGCCGCTGATGCGGGCGGCGATGCCCGGCAGCGGCACTTTCAGCAGGTGGCGGCCGGTCACTGACTCCAGAACCTGTGCGATCCCGCGCCAGTCCAGATAGTGCCCCCCGAGTACATAGCGATTGCCCGGGGGCGTCTGTGCGAGCAGTCTGGAATGAACCTGCGCAATATCACGCACGTCGACGTACTGCGTACCAGACGAGGTACAGGGGACCAGCCCCTTCAGCAGCAACTGCAAGCCAACATGGGGTTCGGTCAGGCCCGGGTCGTCGGGCCCGATCACCTGGGCAGGATAGGTGATGAGCACGGGTGCGCCGCGATCCTGCAGATCCCGCACATACCTCTCGCAGTCCACCTTGGATCGCCCGTAGGCGTTACTGGCACGCCCCGGGGGCGAGGTCTCATCGAGGCTGCTGGCAGCGGGATCGTACAAGGCGGTAACGCTGGAGACATGGATGACTCGGCCAACGCCGCGGTCAATGGCGCCGCCCACTACCAGCCGTGTGCCCTCCACGTTGGTCTGGTAGACCCGTTTGGCATCCCCCGCCGATGTTGAGACCATGGCAGCGGAGTGCACTACCGCATCGCAGTCCTGCAGCGCGCGGCTGACCTGGGCGGCGTCGGTGATATCGCCGCGGGTAACCTGGTGCACCCGGTCCTCCCCGAACAGGGCCAGCATTTTGTCGACGCTGCGCACCAGCAGGCTGACTTCATGACCGGCATCCAGCAGGGCCCTGGCGGTGTGGTAGCCGACGAAACCGGTGGCGCCGGTGATCATGACGCGCATGTCAGCCGGCCCTGCGCCGGGGTTTCCGGGGCTTTTTCCGGCTGGCAGGCAGTGGCGCAGGCTCGACTTCCGGCAGCAGCGCCGCCAGTTCATCGAAACTGGCCTGCAGGCACTCGGCATAGCGCGCCGGGTCCGGCAGCATCTCGCGGCAAGCGGTAAAAGACAGGGTCACGCTGCCCTGCTTGTTCTGTACCGAGCTATAGACCACGTGAAACAGACCGATATTGGGCAGCAGCGGCCCCAGGCTCAGGGCATCCACCAGCCGCGCACCACAGAAATACTGCTGGATTGGCGGGCCCGGCACATTGGTAACGACGGTATTGAAAG
>NZ_JAVKCQ010000039.1:0-13848 GCF_040222615.1 Haliea sp. | reverse complement strand
GGGGTGTCGATGATGTTGATGCGGTGCTCGTCGAACTGGGCATCCATACCGCGCCAGAAACAGGTGGTCGCAGCGGAGGTGATGGTAATACCCCGCTCCTGCTCCTGCTCCATCCAGTCCATGGTGGCTGCGCCGTCATGCACTTCGCCAATCTTGTGCGAGAGGCCGGTGTAGAAAAGAACGCGCTCGGTGGTAGTGGTTTTACCCGCATCCACGTGGGCGCAGATACCGATATTACGATATCGCTTGATAGGAGTCTTGCGTGCCACGATAAAATCCCCTGTAACAGGTTGCCTGGCGAAAAATTAGAACCGGTAGTGAGAGAAAGCCTTGTTGGCTTCTGCCATGCGATGCACATCTTCCCGCTTCTTCACGGCGTTGCCCTTGCCCTGGGAAGCATCAATGATTTCACCAGCGAGACGCTGGCGCATGGATTTCTCACCGCGGTTGCGCGCGTAGTCAACAAGCCAGCGCATGGACAGCGCGACGCGACGTGAGGGACGGACTTCAACCGGCACCTGGTAGGTGGCACCACCGACTCGACGGGATTTCACTTCCACCATCGGGGCGATGTTTTCCAGAGCCTCATCGAAAGCCTCGATGGGATCTTTCTTCAGACGCTCCTGGACGATCTCGAGGGCACCGTAGACGATGCTCTCCGCGACAGACTTCTTGCCGCTGACCATCACGTGGTTCATGAACTTTGCCAGCGTCACGTTGCCGTATTTGGGATCCGGCAGGACTTCGCGTTTGGCGACTACTCTTCTTCTTGGCATGGTATTGCCCTTCTCTCTTCAGGTTAATCCGAACACCGACCTGCCACATTATGCGGAAGAGGCAGTGGTTCAGCCTTACTGCTATCGTTTACCCGGGGTGAAACCCCAAGCGCTTACTTGGGCCGCTTGGCGCCGTACTTGGACCGGCCCTGGCGACGAGCCGCCACACCGGAGGTATCCAGACTGCCGCGCACGGTGTGGTAACGCACACCCGGCAAGTCCTTGACCCGGCCGCCGCGTATCAGTACCACGCTGTGCTCCTGCAGATTGTGGCCTTCACCGCCGATGTACGAGGAGACCTCGTAACCGTTGGTCAGGCGCACCCGGCAGACCTTGCGCAATGCAGAGTTCGGCTTCTTGGGGGTAGTGGTGTAAACCCGGGTGCACACGCCGCGGCGCTGGGGGCAGCTTTGCAGCGCCGGTACGTCGCTTTTCGCTACCTTGCGCTTCCTGGGCTTACGAACCAGTTGGTTGATCGTTGCCATTCCGATGGAACTCCAAAAATTTGTTTGATTTCATGGCCTTGCAGCCAACCTCAAGCCTGTAACGCGGCTTGCGGACCCTGCCGGACTACGCCGCCGGGCCCTGCACTTCCCGCCAGCTGCCCGCACACAGCCTGGCACCCCGGGAAAGAGGAGGCGGCATTCTATAGACGCCCTCTCACCGAGTCAAGCGCCGCCCACTCCGCGGAGTGGGCGGCTGCATTTACTCACTGTCCTGCAGTGCCTCGGTGAGTGCCGCTTCGATCTCCTGCGCCGACACGCTCACTTCGACCTCGCCACCGCGCGTACGCTTGCGCTCCTCGTGGTAGGCCAGGCCGGTACCCGCGGGGATCAGGCGACCGACCACCACGTTCTCCTTCAGGCCACGCAGGTAGTCGCGCTTGCCGGTGACCGCAGCTTCGGTCAGTACCCGGGTGGTCTCCTGGAAGGAGGCCGCGGAAATGAAGCTTTCCGTTGCCAGCGACGCCTTGGTGATACCCAGCAGCTCGCGCTCGGCAGCGGCCGGCACCATATCCTGGGCCAGCAGGCGCTCGTTCTCTTCCAGGAAGGTCACGTACTCGACCTGCTCGCCCTTGATCAGGCTGGAATCGCCGGAGGAGGTGATCACGACCTTGCGCAACATCTGCCGTACGATGACCTCGATGTGCTTGTCGTTGATCTTCACACCCTGCAGGCGGTACACCTCCTGGATCTCGTTGGAGATGTACTTGGCCAGCTCCTCGACACCCTTCAGGCGCAGGATATCGTGGGGGCTCATCGGGCCTTCAGATACCACTTCGCCCTTCTCGACGAACTCGCCCTCGAACACGGACAGATTGCGCCACTTCGGAATCAGGGCCTCGTAGTGATCGGAGCCATCCGCCAGCGACTTGCCGTCCACCGGCGTGATGATCAGGCGGCGCTTGCCCTTGGTTTCCTTGCCGAAGCTGACCGTGCCGGAGATCTCCGCCAGAATGGCGGGCTCCTTCGGCTTGCGCGCTTCGAACAGGTCGGCCACGCGGGGCAGACCACCGGTGATGTCACGGGTCTTGGAGCCTTCCTGGGGAATACGGGCGATAACCTCACCGGCATCCAGGGTAGCGCCATCTTCCATGTTCACCAGGGCGTTCGCCGGCAGGAAGTAGTGCGCCGGCACATTGGTACCCGCCAGGCACAGCTCCTCGCCCTTGTCGTCCACCAGGGTAATGGCAGGGCGCACATCCTTGCCCGCGGCCGGACGCTCACCCACATCCAGTACTTCGATGTTGGACAGGCCGGTCAACTCGTCGGTCTGGCGCTTGATGGTGATCCCCTCTTCCATCCCGGAGAAACGGGCAGTACCCGCCACCTCGGTGATGATCGGGTGGGTGTGCGGATCCCAGTTCGCAACCACATCGCCAGCCGCCACTTCCGCGTGGTCACGGACCTTGATGATGGTGCCGTAGGGCAGCTTGTAGCGCTCGCGCTCACGACCCATCGTGTCAAGGACTGACAGCTCACCGGAGCGGGATACCGCAATCAGGAAGCCGTCCTTGCGCTCCACCGTCTTCACGTTGTGCAGGCGGACCTTGCCGTCGTTCATGACCTGGATGTTGTCCTGGGCCGTTTGCCGGGACGCCGCACCACCAATGTGGAAGGTACGCATGGTCAGCTGGGTGCCGGGCTCGCCGATGGACTGGGCCGCAACAACGCCGACCGCCTCGCCCATGTTGACACGGTGACCGCGGGCCAGATCGCGGCCGTAGCAGGTGGAGCAGATGCCGTGCCGGGTTTCACAGGTGATCGGCGAGCGTACTTCTACCTCGTCGATACCCATTTCCTCGATACGCTTGATCCACAGTTCATCGAGCATGGTGCCCGCGGTGATGGCGATCTCGTCCTCGGAACCGGGCTTGATCACGTCGCGGGCAACAATACGGCCCAGCACGCGGTCACCCAGGGATTCGATGATGTCACCGCCATCGATGACCGGGGTCATCAGCAGGCCCTGATCGGTACCGCAGTCAACTTCAGTGACCACCAGATCCTGGGCCACGTCGACCAGGCGCCGGGTAAGGTAACCGGAGTTCGCCGTTTTCAGCGCGGTATCCGCCAAGCCTTTCCGTGCGCCGTGGGTGGAAATAAAGTACTGCAGTACGTTCAGGCCCTCGCGGAAGTTCGCGGTGATCGGGGTCTCGATGATGGAGCCATCGGGCTTGGCCATCAGGCCGCGCATGCCCGCCAGCTGGCGGATCTGGGCGGGTGAACCCCGGGCGCCGGAGTCGGCGTAGATGTAGACCGAGTTGAAAGAGGCCTGCTGCTCCTCCTCACCATCGCGGTTGGTGACCGACTCCTTGGAGATACCTTCCATCATCGCCTTGGAGACCAGGTCGTTGGCCCGGGACCAGATGTCGATAACCTTGTTGTACTTCTCGCCCTGGGTTACCAGGCCGGCCGCGTACTGGTCTTCGATTTCCTTCACTTCCCGATCCGCACGGCCGATAAGCTCGGCCTTGGCCTGGGGAATAACGAAGTCGTTGACGCCGATCGAGGAGCCGGAACGGGTGGAGTACTCGTAGCCCGTGTACATCAACTGGTCAGCGAAAATCACCGTAGCCTTCAGTCCCACCACGCGGTAGCACAGGTTGATGATCCGGGAGATGGCCTTCTTGGTCATATCCTGGTTCACCATGTCGTAACCAATGCCCTGGGGCACGATTTCCCACAACAGGGCACGACCGACCGTGGTCTCGGGAATGAAGGTGCGCTCGGTACGCTCGCCTTCCTCGTTCTGCACCACTTCGTGGATACGCACCCGGACGCGGGCCTGCAGATGCACGTGGCCGGCGCGGTAGGCGCGATGCACCTCGGACACGTTGGCGAAGATCATGCCCTCGCCCTTGGCGTTCACGCGCTGGCGGGTCATGTAGTACAGGCCCAGGACCACGTCCTGGGAAGGCACGATGATGGGCTCGCCGTTGGCCGGGGACAGGATGTTGTTTGTGGACATCATCAGGGCCCGGGCTTCCAGCTGGGCCTCAATGGTCAGCGGCACGTGCACCGCCATCTGGTCACCGTCGAAGTCGGCGTTGTAGGCGGCGCAAACCAGCGGGTGCAGCTGGATCGCCTTGCCCTCAATCAGCACCGGTTCAAAGGCCTGGATCCCCAGGCGGTGCAGGGTCGGCGCACGGTTCAGCAGCACCGGGTGCTCACGGATAACCTCGGCGAGGATATCCCAGACTTCCGGCGGCTCGCGCTCGACCATCTTTTTTGCGGCCTTGATGGTGGTCGCCAGGCCGCGGGCCTCCAGCTTGCCGAAGATGAACGGCTTGAACAGTTCCAGCGCCATCTTCTTGGGCAGGCCACACTGGTGCAGCTTCAGGGTGGGGCCCACCACGATCACGGAACGACCGGAGTAGTCCACACGTTTGCCCAGCAGGTTCTGGCGGAAACGACCCTGCTTGCCCTTGATCATGTCGGCCAGCGACTTCAGCGGGCGCTTGTTGGAACCGGTAATGGCGCGACCGCGACGACCGTTGTCCAGCAGCGCGTCCACGGACTCCTGCAGCATGCGCTTTTCGTTGCGCACGATGATATCCGGCGCGTTCAGGTCCAGCAGGCGCTTGAGGCGGTTGTTGCGGTTGATCACCCGGCGGTAGAGATCGTTCAGGTCGGAGGTCGCAAAGCGGCCGCCGTCCAGCGGTACCAGCGGGCGCAGGTCCGGTGGCAGTACGGGTAGGGCGTTCAGCACCATCCACTCGGGCTTGTTGCCGGACCCGGCGAAGGCTTCCATCAGCTTCAGGCGCTTGGACAACTTCTTGATCTTGGTTTCGGAGTTGGTCTGGGGAATTTCCTCCCGCAGGGTCACAATCTCGCGTTCCAGATCCAGCTGCCGCATCAGGTCCTGAACCGCTTCGGCACCCATCTTGGCGGTGAACTCGTCACCGAACTCTTCCATGGCCTCGTAGTACTCTTCATCCGTCAGCAACTGCCCGGGATTCAGGGTAGTCAGGCCCGGATCGGTAACCACGTAGGATTCAAAGTAGAGCACCCGCTCGATATCGCGCAGGGTCATGTCCAGCAGCAGGCCGATGCGCGAGGGCAGGGACTTCAGGAACCAGATGTGCGCCACCGGGCTCGCCAGCTCGATGTGGCCCATGCGCTCGCGGCGCACCTTGGCCAGCGCCACTTCCACGCCGCACTTCTCGCAGATGACACCGCGATGCTTGAGGCGCTTGTACTTGCCGCACAGGCACTCGTAATCCTTCACCGGACCGAAGATCTTGGCACAGAACAGGCCGTCCCGCTCCGGCTTGAAGGTACGATAGTTGATGGTCTCCGGCTTCTTCACTTCACCGAACGACCAGGCCCGGATCATTTCCGGCGACGCCAGGCCGATACGGATGGCATCGAATTCTTCTGACTGTCCCTGGGACTTGAGCAAATTAAGTAAGTCTTTCAAGGTCTTTCCTCCGCGAGGTTTTCCTTCCAGCCGCAGCGGCACGAAGTGCCGCTGTCAGCCCCGAGTCCTGATTAGCGCTGGTTAGTCACTCTCCAGCTCGATATCAATACCGAGGGAGCGTATCTCCTTGACCAACACGTTGAAGGATTCGGGCATGCCCGGTTCCATACGATGGTCACCATCGACGATGTTCTTGTACATCTTGGTCCGGCCGGCAACGTCATCCGACTTGACCGTGAGCATTTCCTGCAGGGTGTAGGCGGCACCGTAAGCTTCCAGGGCCCAGACCTCCATCTCCCCGAAGCGCTGGCCACCGAACTGGGCCTTGCCGCCCAGCGGCTGCTGGGTAACCAGGCTGTAGGAACCGGTGGAACGGGCGTGCATCTTGTCATCCACCAGGTGGTTCAGCTTCAGCATGTACATGTAACCCACGGTCACCGGACGATCGAACGCCTCGCCGGTACGGCCGTCGTACAGGGTGAATTGACCGCTCTCCGGCATGTCAGCCAGCGCCAGCAGCTCCTTGATGGATTCCTCAGCCGCACCGTCGAACACCGGTGTTGCCATCGGTACGCCACCACGCAGGTTGTTTGCCAGGGCCAGGATCTCGGCATCGGTCAGCGACTTGAGATCTTCCGGACGACCGGCGCCGTTGTTGTAGATCTTGTCGAGGAACTCGCGTACTTCCGCCGCCTTGCGCTGCTCCTGCAGCATCCGGTCGATCTTCTCGCCCAGGCCCTTGGCCGCCATGCCGAGGTGGGTCTCGAGGATCTGGCCCACGTTCATGCGCGACGGTACACCCAGCGGGTTGAGGACGATGTCCACCGGCTCGCCGTTCTCGTCGAAGGGCATGTCTTCCACCGGCATGATCACCGAGATCACACCCTTGTTACCGTGACGCCCGGCCATCTTGTCACCGGGCTGGATGCGACGTTTGATCGCCAGGTAGACCTTGACGATCTTGAGTACGCCCGGGGCGAGATCATCACCGCTCTGCAGTTTGCGCTTCTTGTCCTCGAAGCGATCCTCCAGCAGCTTGTTTTGCTCATCGAGCTGCTTCCGCGCTGAGGCCAGCGACTCGTTGAGGTCGGCGTCCGCCAGCTTCAACTTGAACCACTGCTCGCGATCCAGCTCCGCCAGCACCTTGTCGTTCAGTTCCGTGCCCTTGGCAAGGCCGGCGCCGCTGACAGTCTTCGCACCCTTGAGCTGGTTACCCAGCAGGGAGAAGGTCGCCTCTTCAAAGATGCGGTACTCTTCCTTCAAGTCCTTGCGGAACTGATCCAGCTGATGCTTTTCGATCTGCAGCGCGCGCTGGTCCTTCTCCAGGCCATCGCGGGTGAATACCTGGACGTCAATCACCGTGCCCTTAGTGCTGGAAGGCACCCGCAGGGAGGTATCTTTGACGTCCGAGGCCTTCTCGCCGAAGATCGCGCGGAGCAGCTTTTCTTCCGGAGTCAGCTGGGTCTCGCCCTTGGGCGTCACCTTGCCGACCAGGATGTCCCCGGCCTCGACCTCGGCACCGATGTAGACAATGCCGGACTCATCCAGCTTCGACAGCGCGCTCTCGCCGACGTTGGGAATATCCGCGGAAATTTCCTCGGAACCCAGCTTGGTATCGCGGGCGATACAGGTCAGCTCCTGGATGTGGATCGTGGTGAAGCGGTCTTCTTTCACCACCCGCTCGGACACCAGGATGGAGTCCTCGAAGTTGTAGCCGTTCCAGGGCATGAACGCGATGCGGATGTTCTGGCCCAGGGCGAGCTCACCCATGTCGATGGACGGACCATCGGCGAGTATGTCACCGCGAGCCACGACATCACCCTGCTTCACGATCGGGCGCTGGTTGATACAGGTGTTCTGGTTGGAGCGGGTGTACTTGGTCAGGTTGTAGATATCGACCGGAGCCTCATCGCGACCGACGTCGGCATCGTTCACCCGCACCACGATGCGGCTGGCATCAACCGAGTCGATGACACCGTCCCGCCTGGCCACCACGCACACACCGGAGTCGGCGGCCACGTAGCGCTCCATACCGGTACCCACCAGCGGCTTTTCGCACTTGAGGGTCGGCACGGCCTGACGCTGCATGTTTGAGCCCATCAGGGCGCGGTTGGCGTCATCGTGTTCCAGGAACGGAATCAGCGCCGCCGCAACCGACACCACCTGCTTGGGCGACACGTCCATGAAATCGACGCGCTCGGGCGGCATAACGGTGAATTCGTTCATGTGCCGCACGGCGATCAGGTCGTCGACAAAGCGCATGTCCTTGTCCACGGCCGCCGAAGCCTGGGCAATCACGTGCTCGGCCTCGTTGATGGCTGACAGGAATTCGATGTCGTCGGTGACCTGGCCATTCACCACCTTGCGGTACGGGCTCTCGAGGAAACCATAGTCGTTGGTGCGGGCATAGGTCGCCAGGGAGTTGATCAGACCGATGTTCGGACCTTCCGGCGTCTCGATCGGGCAGACCCGGCCGTAATGGGTCGGGTGTACGTCGCGCACTTCGAAACCGGCGCGCTCGCGGGTCAGACCACCGGGGCCGAGGGCGGAAACGCGGCGCTTGTGGGTCACTTCCGACAGCGGGTTGTTCTGGTCCATGAACTGCGACAGCTGGCTGGAACCAAAAAACTCTTTTACCGCCGCGGAAACCGGCTTGGCATTGATCAGGTCCTGGGGCATGAGACCTTCGCTCTCTGCCATGGACAGGCGCTCCTTGACCGCACGCTCCACCCGCACCAGGCCGACCCGGAACTGGTTCTCGGCCATTTCACCAACGGAACGCACCCGGCGGTTGCCCAGGTGATCGATGTCGTCTGTCATGCCGCGACCGTTACGGATGGCGACCAGCGCCTTCATTACGTCAACGATATCTTCGCGGTCGAGCACACCGCTGCCGGTCACTTCCTCTCGACCCAGGCGACGGTTGAACTTCATCCGCCCCACAGCGGACAGGTCATAGCGGTCAGCGGAGAAGAACAGGTTCTGGAACAGGTTTTCGGCAGACTCCTTGGTCGGCGGCTCACCGGGGCGCATCATCCGATAGATCTCGACCAGCGCTTCCAGTTCGTTGCGAGTGGAATCCAGGCGCAGGGTGTCGGAAACGTAGGGCCCGCAATCCAGCTCATTGGTATACAGGGTATCAATCGTATTGATGCCCATTTCGCTGAGCCGGGTGAGAATCTCATCGGTCAGCGCGGTGTTGCACTCGACCACAACCTCGCCGGTTTTCTCGTCGACGATGTTTTTCGCCAGGGCGCGGCCGTACAGGTACTCGCGCGGAATCTCCAGCTCCGAGACTTCCGCTTTTTCCAGCTCGCGGATGTGGCGGGCCGTGATACGGCGGCCCTGCTCGACGATGACCTTGCGCCCGACCTTGATGTCGAAGGAGGCGACATCACCACGCAGACGGGCGGGGATCAGCGCCATCTTGTAATTGCCGTCCTTGTCGACGGAGAAGGTGTTGACCTCGTAGAACATATCGAGGATTTCTTCGGACTGATAGCCCAGCGCGCGCAGCAGGATGGTCGCGGGCAGCTTGCGGCGACGGTCGATACGCACGAACACCATGTCCTTCGGGTCGAACTCGAAGTCCAGCCAGGAACCACGGTAGGGAATCACGCGGGCCGAGTAGAGCAGCTTGCCGGAGGAGTGGGTCTTGCCCTTGTCGTGGTCAAAGAACACGCCCGGCGAACGGTGCAGCTGGGACACAATCACCCGCTCGGTGCCGTTGACGACAAAGGTGCCGTTATCCGTCATCAGGGGGATTTCCCCCATGTAGACTTCCTGCTCCTTGATGTCCTTGATGGTCTTGTTGGCCGAATCCTTGTCGTAGATGATCAGCCGCACCTTGACCCGCAGGGCGCAGGAATAGGTGATGCCCCGCAACTGGCATTCGTTGACGTCGAACACCGGCACGCCGAGTTTGTAGTCGACATACTCGAGCGCAGCATTGCCGCTATAGCTCACTATGGGGAACACGGATTTGAAGGCTGCGTGCAAACCGTAGTCGCCGCGCTCTTCGAGAGGTACTCCCTGCTGGGTAAACTTCCGGTATGAATCCAATTGAATCGCAAGCAGGTAGGGAACATCCATCATGTTCGACAGAGTGCCAAAATCCTTGCGAATGCGTTTTTTCTCAGTGTACGAGTATGCCATCAGTACTCCCCAGCGTGTTTAGCTTCCCGCCGCCCTGCCGGCGGCAAGCGAGGCCTTTGACGGACGACCAGTAGTACGACTGACCGTCCTGAAAAAACTTGTGCTCTTCAAGCGGGAAAAGGCCGGCAGGCAAAAGCGCCCACCAGCCTTGTCCTGGTCCAGCAGAAGCCAGACGTAAAGCAAGCGCTTACTTGACCTCTACGGTCGCGCCAGCTTCTTCCAGCTTCTTCTTCAGTTCCTCGGCGTCAGCCTTGGAGACGCCTTCCTTCACCGGGGAAGGAGCGCCGTCTACCACTGCCTTGGCTTCTTTCAGGCCCAGGCCGGTAACTTCGCGAACAACCTTGATCACGTTGACTTTCTTCTCGCCAGCGCTGGCCAGAATCACGTCGAACTCGGTTTGTTCCTCGGCAGCTGCGCCGGCATCGCCAGCAGCGGCAGCCGGCGCTGCAGCTACCGCTGCGGCGGCAGTTACACCGAACTTTTCTTCCATTGCGCTGATGAGCTCAACGATATCCATTACGCTCATTTCAGCGATTGCATTCAGAATGTCATCTTTGGACAGAGCCATGACTCATATCTCCTGGTTAGCTGATAAATTAAACAGCAGTGGCTTACGCCGCTGCCTCTTTCTGATCGCGTACTGCTGCCAGTGTGCGAACCAATTTTCCAGGTACTTCGTTCATCGTCTGTACCAGCTTGGTTACCGGCGCCTTCATTACACTCATCAACAGCGAGAGTGCCTGATCACGCGTCGGCATCTTGGCCAGTACATCCAGTTGATCCGCACCCAGCATTTGGCCGCTCACCGCCAGTGCCTTCACCTCGAAGTGTTTATTCTCCTTGGCGAAATCCTTAAAGAGTCGGGCTGCCGCGCCCGGGTCTTCCATCGAAAACCCGAACAGAGAAGGACCTACCAGCACGTCGGAGACGCACTCGTATTCCGTTCCCGCCAGTGCGCGCTTTGCCAGTGTGTTCCGCACTACACGGAGGGTCACTGCATTTTCACGCGCACTCTTGCGCAGAGCCGTCATCCCACCCACAGTCACGCCACGTGCATCGGCGATGACCAGAGACAGGGCACTGGTGGCAGTCTCGTTAACTTCAGCAACGATCGCTTTCTTGTCTTCGAGTCCAATTGCCACTGGTATTACTCCTGGATTTACAGTTCCGGTACCGCCAACACTATGGCCGCACCACCTTGCGTGGTGAACAATTCACCATCTGCGTAGGCTGGGCAACCCTCGCGGGTTGCTCGATTAAGCCGCGGTCGGCATACAGACGGCCGCGTCACCTACGGTCTTTGATGGCCTTCAGTTCTCAGCTAATCAGGCGTTTGCCCAAGACTGCTCCAAAGACCTCAAAGCGGGCAGCAACCTCCGGTGGGAAGCTGTTGCCCGGGGCCCTCATCCCTGAGGGACCCTTTTGGGACAGCCCCTTTTGGGGGCACCCCGGTCAAGCTTCTATCGACGCCTGGTCGACAGTGACACCCGGACCCATGGTGGTGGACAGGGTGATTTTCTTCATGTAAACGCCCTTCGCGGCAGCCGGCTTGGCCTTGCGCAGGTCGGACAGCAGGGCCTCAAGGTTGCCCTTGATGGCCGCCGGATCGAAATCGATCTTGCCAATGCCGCCGTGAATGATGCCGTTCTTGTCGGTACGGAAGCGGACCTGGCCGGCCTTGGCGTTTTTCACCGCGGTCAGGACATCCGGAGTCACGGTACCAGTCTTCGGGTTCGGCATCAGGCCGCGGGGACCCAGCACCTGGCCCAGCTGGCCGACAACGCGCATGGCGTCGGGGGAAGCCACTACCACGTCGAAATCCAGCATGCCGCCCTTGATCTGCTCGGCGAGATCTTCCATGCCAACAAAGTCGGCGCCCGCGGCTTTGGCCTGCTCCGCAGCGTCACCCTGGGTGAACACGGCGACCCGAACGACGCTGCCGGTGCCGTGGGGCAGGGTTGTCGCTCCACGCACAGCCTGGTCGGATTTCCGAGCATCCACACCCAGGTTTACCGATACCTCTACGGTCTCGTTGAACTTGGCGGTGGCAAATTCCTTCAGCAGGGCTACCGCCTCCTCAAAAGAGTAGGCCTTGCCGGGCTGGATCTTGTCCTTGAATGCGCGTACGCGCTTGGAGAGCTTGGCCATTAGATAACCCCCTCAACATCGATCCCGGCAGAGCGAGCGCTGCCTGCAATAGTACGAACTGCCGCATCCATGTCCGCTGCCGTCAGGTCGGGCCACTTCTGGGTGGCGATCTCTTCCAGCTGGGCACGGCTGACCTTCGCGACCTTGACCGTATTCGGCGTCGCGGAGCCGGAGGTAATCCCGGCGATCTTGCGCAGCAGCACAGCCGCGGGCGGCGTCTTCTTGATGAAGGTGAATGAACGGTCAGCGTAAACAGTGATCACGACCGGAATCGGCAGACCGGGCTCAATGCCCTGGGTCTCGGCGTTGAACGCCTTGCAGAACTCCATGATGTTCACACCGTGCTGGCCCAACGCCGGCCCGACTGGCGGACTGGGGTTGGCCTGGCCGGCCTTAACCTGCAGCTTGATGTAAGCTGAGACTTTCTTTGCCATGAGCTTTACTCCCGGGTATTAGCGCCGTCAGACTCCAGCCCTTGCGGGCCGGGGGCTTCGGGCTCCCCACTGTGACGGCCGCGGCCGCCCGTTAAAATCAGCGGCGGGACCAGCCCGCCGCCACGCTACCGGTCAGGCCTTCTCGACCTGACTGAATTCCAGCTCCACCGGGGTGGAACGTCCAAAAATCAACACCGCCACATTGAGGCGGCTCTTCTCGTAGTTGACCTCTTCCACAACCCCATTGAAGTCGTTGAAAGGGCCATCGACAACCCGAACCATCTCGCCGGGCTCGAACATCGTCTTCGGACGCGGCGCCTCGGTGCCCGCTTCCACACGCTGCAGAATAGCGGCGGCCTCGGCCTCGGTGATCGGCGCCGGCGCATCTGCCTTGCCGCCGATGAAGCCCATCACCCGGGGCGTCTCCTTGACCAGGTGCCAGGTATCGTCTCCCAGCTCCATCTGCACCAATACATAACCCGGGAAGAACTTGCGCTCACTGCGGCGTTTCTGGCCGGCGCGCATCTCCACAACTTCCTCGGTCGGCACCAGCACCTCACCGAAGCGATCCTGCATGTTGTGCAGTTCGATACGCTCCTTCAGGGCCGCCGCAACTTTCTTCTCGAACCCTGAATAGGCATGAACCACATACCACCGCATTGCCATCGGCTATCCCTTAAACTTTTGACTAACCAATCACCAGCGACACCAGCCAGCCCAGGAACGAATCCAGGCCCCACAGCATCAGCGCCACCAGTAATACGAAAACCACCACAATCAGCGTGGTCTGTACCGTCTCTTGTCGCGTCGGCCATACGACTTTGCGAATCTCGGTGCGGGAACTCTTGACCAGCGACCAGAAGGCCACACCCTTGGCGGTTTGCAGGGCAACCACCGCTGCGAGAATAGCTATCGCAACAATACCCAGCACCCGATACAACAGCGACTCGCCCGAGAAATAACTGTTGCCGACAACGCCGGCAGCCAGCAGGGCAATCACCACCGCCCATTTCACGGAATCGAGCCGTCCGGCGTTCGTTTCCACACTCATTAACACTATCCTTTAATCAGGCCGCGCGTCATGCGCGCAGCCCCCTGCCATGAATGGCAGGCCAGGAGGGAATCGAACCCCCAACCTGCGGTTTTGGAGACCGCTGCTCTGCCAATTGAGCTACTGGCCTATAACCTCTTCTGAGACAACGAAGCCGAACTGCCCGCAAGCGGTTCGGCTCGAGTAATCAGCAGGGCACCGAAGCGCCCCCTGACCGGGTTCTTACTCGATGATCTTGGCGACGACGCCGGCACCCACGGTGCGGCCACCTTCGCGGATCGCAAAACGCAGACCGTCTTCCATCGCGATCGGCGCAATCAACGTCACAACCATCTGGATGTTGTCGCCCGGCATTACCATC
>NZ_JAVKCQ010000038.1:0-6855 GCF_040222615.1 Haliea sp. | reverse complement strand
GCTGATCTCCTGATAGCATCCAAATCAGCCGAGTGGAGCAATCCCAAGCACCTAGCACAGTGGCGCAATACCCTTGAGACCTACGCTTTTCCGGTAATCGGCCAGCTGCTGGTGCACGACATCGCCCTCTCCCACATCACGCAAATTCTTGAGCCCATCTGGACCGTCAAGAACGAAACAGCGAGCCGGTTGCGAGGACGCATCGAAGCCGTTCTCGACTGGGCAACGGTGCGCGGCTATCGGAACGGCGATAACCCGGCTCGTTGGCGAGGGCACCTCGACATGCTGCTGGCGAAGCCCAGCAAGGTTCGCAAGGTCAAACATCACGCTGCGATTCCATGGGAGGAAATCGGGCCGTTCATGGTGGAGCTGCGCTCCCGGGAAGGCACGGGAGCTCGCGCTCTGGAATTCGCGATACTCACCGCCGCTCGCTCGGGTGAAGTCAGGAGCATGACCTGGGCTGAAGTTGATCTTGAGTCTGGCGTCTGGACCGTACCACCGGATCACATGAAGGCTGGCAAAGAACATCGGGTACCCTTGTCACCGTGTGCGATCAAACTTCTCCAGTCTATGGCCGGCGGTGGGGCCACCGACCCCAGTGCATTGGTGTTTCCCGGAATGAAATCCGATGCAAAGCTGAGCGATATGACCTTCACAGCACTGCTGAAACGCCTGGGGCGGGCGGATATCACCGCGCACGGGTTTCGGTCAGCGTTCCGGGATTGGGCCGGTGAAACTACAGTCTACCCCCGTGAGGTGATAGAGCATGCGCTGGCACATCAGCTGAGGGACAAGGCAGAGGCGGCCTATGCCCGGGGCACGTTGTTCAACAAGCGGCGCGATTTGATGGATGACTGGACGCTACAATGCGGCAACCATGAGCATCAGGGGCACCAGGAGCGCCAGGAGCGCCAGGAGCAGCAAGTTTCTCAAACCTGAACGGTTTACCGACAAGAACTGTGTAAACACCAGATCCAGCCTGGCTTCGGAATTGGTTAAATCACAGACAACGGCGTAAAGGTTAGCCCATCGAGCGACAGGCTTACTCTGCATCCCCTATCGAACTGGTATGCGCGTATCCTCGAAAATAGCGCTGGGGTACAAAGGGCATTTTGCTGACGCGCATGGGCAAACGCTTGCCACGCACTTCCGCAAACAGCTCTGTGCCGAGCGCGGCGCAATCGGGGGTGACATAGGCCATGGCGATCGGTGCACCCACACTGGGTCCAAAGGTTCCCGAGGTCACATTCCCGACAGCATTTCCTTCGCCATTGAACAGCTTGGCACCCTCGCGCACGGGTGCACGCCCCTCGCCGATCAGACCTACTCGCTTGCGGCTGACCTGCTGGGTGGCGATCTGCTCAAGTACCAAATCTGCACCAACAAAGCCACCAGGGCGGACACCGTCAGACCGGCGCGCTTTGCTGACCGCCCAGATCAGGCTCGCCTCCATAGGCGTGGTAGTGGCATCCAGGTCATGCCCATACAGACACAGTCCGGACTCGAGGCGTAGCGAGTCACGCGCCCCGAGGCCAATGGGCTCGACTTCATCCTGTGCGATCAACTCGCGCACCACCGCCTCTGCTTCCGCCGCTGGAATGGAGATTTCAAAGCCATCCTCTCCTGTATATCCCGAACGGCTGACAAAACAGTCCACGCCGAGGAGCGACATACCCCGGGAATCCATAAACACCATGCCTGCCGTGTCCGGCGCAAGACGGGCCATTACCATTGCCGCCGCTGGCCCCTGCAGTGCCACCAAAGCGCGGTTGTCGAGCAACTGCATTGTCACTTCGTCACCGAGATTGCCCTTGAGGTGGGCGATATCCTGAGCCTTGCAGGCGGCGTTCACTACCAGGTAGAGGCAATCGCCGTAATTGGTCACCATCAGGTCGTCGAGAATCCCGCCCTCAGCATTGGTGAAAAGCGCGTAGCGCTGCTTCCCTTGGGGCAGGTCGATCATATCGACCGGTACCAGCGCCTCCAGGGCAGCGGCGGAACAGGGGCCGCTCAGGGTTAGTTGCCCCATGTGGGACACATCGAACAACCCTGCCTTGTCCCGGGTGTGCAGATGCTCCTTCATGACCCCCAGTGGATACTGAACTGGCATCTCATAGCCCGCGAATGGCACCATCTTACCTCCCAATTCGAGGTGCAGGTCGTATAGCGGGGTTTTCAGCAGCGCACCTGCAGCCATTCGGGTCATTCTGTTACTCCGCTGAGTCAATGAACCCCGCACACGGCACTTTAAGAAGGAGAGTGCCCATTTCGGGAAAATCGTGACTTATGTTTCATATTGGAAATAATGTAGCGTAGCGTCGCCACCAATGCAATCGATTCGGCTCAAGCGGTTACCCACAGCACCCTGGCATCTTCCTCGCTGGTCGATACGAGGGCATGACCCATCTCACAGTCATAGTAGGCGCTGTCGCCTTCAAAGAGTTCGATCGGCTCATAGAATTCGCTGTAGAACATGACGCTGCCGGAAAGAATGTAGAGAAACTCCTCGCCACCATGGCGTACCCAGTCACCGTATTCATCGAATGAACGAGCGCGCACTGTGGTCTTGTAGGGCAGCATCTTCTTCTGCCGCAGCTGGTTGACGAGCATTTCGTGCTCATATGTTGGTGTGGGGTGGGGCACGCCCTCTCCCGCTCGGGTAATGTCACGCCGTCCGCCAGAGTTGCGGCGCTCAACCGGCTGCGCAAATAGCTGGGGGATATCGATTCCCAGACCCTTGACCAGTTTACTGACCGCACTGAACGTCGGGGAGATCTGTTCGTTCTCGATTTTCGACAATGTGGACCGCGCCAGGCCAGTCAGCTTGCTTGCCTCTTCCAGAGTCAGGCTCTGGCTCAAACGAATCTCGCGAACGCGCTTGCCCAGCTGGAGAGGCTCAACCCTGGCTTCAGCCTGCCTGCGCTGGACCACCAGCCCTTCCTGCTCGCTTAGAAAATGCGGTTGATCCGCCATGTTACTCTCCCGCCCCGTCTAATCGGTTAGCAATACGCCATGCTAACCCAGCCGGATGTCGTCAGATAGCTTCTGTTGGCCGCAAATGATTCGCGTATTATTCGATCCGATATTTCATATAAGAGATTATTGTTGATTATATGAACGCCAATTGCTAGCCTCCGCTTCTACTTGCTCCCGGTGGCTCTCCGGGTCGCGGCTGGGATTTCGGCTTCAACAGAGATTCGATGACATGGCACTCAGTATTTTCGACCTGTTCAAGATTGGTGTGGGACCCTCGTCCTCCCATACCGTCGGTCCGATGGTCGCCGCCAATCGTTTCCTCGGAGAACTCAAGGACCGTGGGCTGCTATCGCAGGTGGAAGGTCTTCGTGCCCACCTGTTTGGCTCCCTGGCAATGACTGGACTCGGCCACGCCACCGACACCGCCGTCATCATGGGCCTCCACGGAGAAACACCTGGAGAGGTCGATGCAAGACAGATTCCAGGGTTACTGTCAGAGGTTGAGCGGACCGGCACCTTACAACTTGCTGGCGAGGTTCCAGTGTCCTTCCTCAAGGCGGATCATCTCTTATTCCATCACGGCGAGAGCCTGCCCAAACACCCCAATGGATTGAGGTTTGAGGCGCTGGACAGCGCGGGCATCATTTTCTACAGCAACGTGTACTACTCGGTGGGCGGGGGCTTCGTTCTTAGCTGCGAGGAGGCCGACGCAACAGGACGCGACCTCACCGCATCACCGGTCACCGTTCCCTACCCGTTCCACGATACACACTCGCTGCTGCAGCAGGCAGAGGACCATGGCTTGACCATCGCGGAACTGGTATTGGCCAATGAGAAGGCATTTCGCAGCGAGGAAGACACCCAGCTCGGCCTGGCCCGTCTGTGGCGAACCATGGATGAGTGCATTCGTCTGGGTTGCGAGGCAACCGGCACTCTGCCGGGCGGCCTCAATATTCCCCGGCGGGCAAACCAGCTTTATCGTGAACTGTGCCAGCAGCCAGAGCGGGGCCTGCGCGACCAGCTCACCGTGATGGACTGGATCAACCTGTACGCCATGGCAGTCAACGAGCAGAACGCGGCCGGTGCTCGCGTGGTCACTGCTCCAACCAACGGCGCCGCCGGTGTGATCCCCGCAGTGCTTGCCTACTACGACCGCTTTGTCCCCAACAGCAGTTCGCACGGGATTAACACCTTTCTCGCCACGGCCGCGGCCATCGGCATGCTCTACAAACGCAACGCCTCCATTTCGGCAGCGGAAGTGGGCTGCCAGGGCGAGATTGGCGTGGCCTGCTCCATGGCGGCCGGAGCGCTCTGCGCAGTGCTGGGTGGCAGCAACCGGCAGATCGAGAACGCCGCTGAAATCGGCATGGAACACAATCTCGGACTGACCTGCGACCCCATTGCCGGGTTGGTGCAGGTACCCTGCATCGAACGCAATACCATGGGCGCGGTCAAGGCCGTCAACGCCGCCCGCCTGGCGCTGCGCGGCACGGGTGATCATCACGTTTCACTGGATGCCGTCATCAAGACAATGCATCAAACCGGCCTCGACATGCAGGCCAAGTACAAGGAAACCGCTACCGGGGGGCTGGCCGTGAATACGGTTGCCTGCTGACCAGGCCATAACGATGCAATATCGGAGTTAAGTAACCATGATCCGTGACGCCACCGAAGAAGCCTACCCATCATCCACCTGTGCCGAATTCTTCACCCGCCACCTTGCTGCAGCCGATCTCGATGTCCAGGCCGCGGTAACCGGGGAATCGCGACGCCAGGCAGACGGCATTGAACTCATCGCCTCTGAAAACATTGTATCCCGCGCAGTGATGGAAGCGCAGGGAACGTCCCTGACCAACAAGTACGCCGAGGGCTATCCGGGCAGACGCTACTACGGTGGCTGCGAATTTGCGGACCATGTGGAGGCTCTGGCTATAAAGCGTGCGCAGCAGCTGTTTAAGTGCACGTTCGTGAATGTCCAGCCACACTCGGGCGCCCAGGCCAACGGAGCGGTTATGCTCGCCCTGCTGCAACCGGGAGACACAATACTGGGCATGTCCCTCGACGCGGGCGGTCACCTGACCCATGGGGCTCGGCCTGCGCTCTCAGGCAAGTGGTTCCATGCCGTTCAGCATGGCGTATCACCCTACAGCCACCGTATCGACTACGATGCCGTTGAAGCACTAGCCTTGGAGAGCCGACCAAAAATGATCATTGCTGGCGGTTCCGCCATTCCCCGCGAGCTTGATTTTGCCCGTTACCGAGCCATCGCGGACCGCGTCGACGCTTATCTGATGGTGGACATGGCACACATTGCCGGGCTTGTGGCAGCGGGAGCACACCCCAGCCCGTTGCCCTATGCCGATGTGGTGACCACCACGACCCACAAGACCCTGCGCGGCCCCCGTGGCGGCATGATTCTGGGCAATAATCCCCAGCTCGGCAAAAAGGTCAATTCCGCCGTATTTCCCGGCCTGCAGGGTGGCCCCTTGATGCACGTCATCGCCGCCAAGGCTGTGGCCCTCGGTGAAGCACTGCAACCGGCTTTTAGCGTTTACATTAAACGGGTTGTCGCCAACGCCCGGGCCCTGGCGGGGGTCATGGTTGAACGCGGTTGTGACATTGTCACGGGCGGCACCGATACCCATCTCATGCTGGTCGACCTGCGGCCCAAAGGCCTGAAGGGGAATCAAGTAGAGCAGGCCCTTGAGCGCGCCGGCATCACCTGCAACAAAAACGGCATTCCCTTCGACCCCGAGAAGCCGACGATCACCTCGGGCATACGACTCGGCACACCCGCAGGCACCACACGGGGGTTCGGTATTGAGGAGTTCTGCCTGGTCGGCCACCTTATCAGCGACGTCCTGGACGCGCTGCAATCGAATCCGGAAGGAGACCAGCGGGTCGAAGCGAAGGTACGGGAGCAGGTACTCGCGCTTTGCGGCCGCTTCCCCCTCTACCGCTAACCAACCCTACCCCTCTACCCGACAACGAAACAGCAACAAGGACTGCAACATGACCCATGCACCCACCGACCTGAAGTACGCCTCTACCCACGAATGGCTGCGGGACAACGAGGACGGAACGTTTACTGTCGGTATCAGCAACCACGCCCAGGAGCAGCTGGGGGACGTGGTATTTGTCGAGTTGCCGGACCCCGGTCTCACGCTTGCGAGGGGTGAGCAGCTCGCAATGCTGGAGTCGGTCAAGGCGGCATCCGATGTCTATGCGCCTGTGGGTGGCGAGGTCATCGCCGTCAACACTGCACTGATGGACGCCCCAGAGCTGGTCAACGAGGCCTGCTACGAAGAGGGCTGGCTGGTGCGGCTGCAAGGGGACGATACCTCGGCACTGGATAAACTGCTCAGCGCAGACGCTTACCTCAGCAGCACCTCGGAGGACTGACAGCATGAACGCTCCCGCCACCGACACTCGGGATACCGCACAGACGGATTCGGACACCCACAGGCTGCCCCTGTCCGTCCTGGAAGATCGCGGCACCTTCATCCATCGCCACATCGGCCCGGACAAGGCCGACCAGCGCGCCATGCTCGACGCTCTGGGTGTGGAATCCATGGAAGTCCTGGTGCGGGAAACCGTCCCCGGCGCAATTCTGCTGCAGGACGCACTGGTAATGGATGAGGGCTGCAGCGAAGTTGAGGCGCTGGCAGAACTGAAAGCACTGGCGACCCAGAACCAGGTATTTAAAAGCTACCTCGGCATGGGTTATCACAACACCCATGTGCCGCCAGTTATCCTGCGCAACATCCTCGAGAACCCGGCCTGGTACACCGCCTCAACGCGCTACACGCCGGAATAAGCCCAGGCGATCGAAGCGTCTGAGCGGAACGTTCATCCGCAGGACTTAGACAGAACGTCCAT
>NZ_JAVKCQ010000037.1:0-3557 GCF_040222615.1 Haliea sp. | reverse complement strand
ACCCTGTGGAAGGGGCTGTGTCTGGGCCTCTGCTATTTCGCGCTGTTCCTGGTCGGCCTGGTCTGTTTGCTGCTGGTAAGTGTGCTTGTCACCTGAGCCGACAGCTGTGCTACACTTCGCGGCCCTGAATTTACTGGTTCGGGACAACAACGATCCTCAGCCCCCGATCTCTGATTGCAGCTGACTCACGTGGCCTTTAGTAGGGGTCACCACTGACAGAAGGAAAGCGCATGCCCGCGATTACCCTGCCTGACGGCAGCCAACGCCACTTTGACCACGCCGTATCCGTCCACGATGTCGCCGCTGCGATTGGCCCCGGGCTGGCCAAGGCCGCCCTGGCTGGCGTGGTTGACGGTCGCGAAGTCGATACCTCCCATCTGATTGAACAGGATGCCAGCCTGGCCATCATCACCGAGCGTGACGAGGCCGGCCTGGGAATTATCCGCCACTCCACCGCGCACCTGTTGGCGATGGCGGTACAGGAGCTGTTCCCTGGCACCCAGGTGACGATAGGCCCGGTGATTGAAGACGGGTTCTACTACGACTTCGCTTCCGGTCACCATTTCACTCCTGAGGACCTGGAGAAGATCGAGCAGCGGATGCAGCAGCTGGTCGAGGACGACCTCGCGGTAGAGCGACTGGTCGTGAGCCGCGACCGCGCCATTGAGCTGTTCCGCAATATGGGCGAACACTACAAGGTGCAGATTATCCAGAGCCTGCCCGAGGGGGAGGAGCTCTCCCTTTACCAGCAGGGCCCCTGGATGGACCTGTGCCGCGGTCCCCACGTGCCCAGCACCGGCAAGCTCAAAGCTTTCAAGCTGACCAAGGTCGCGGGTGCCTACTGGCGCGGCGATTCCAGTAACGAGATGCTGCAACGCATCTACGGCACTGCCTGGGCCAACAAGAAGCAGCTGCAGGAGTACCTCACCCGCATCGAGGAGGCCGAGAAGCGCGACCACCGCCGGATCGGCAAGAAGCTGGGGTTGTTCCACACCCAGGAAGAGGCGCCGGGGATGGTGTTCTGGCATCCGGACGGCTGGACTCTGTATCAGGCTATCGAGCAATACATGCGCCACGCCCAGCGTGCCCATGGCTACCAGGAGATACGCACGCCGCAACTGGTGGATATGTCCCTGTGGGAGCGCTCCGGCCACGCCGACAAGTTCGGCGATGACATGTTTACGCTCAAGGCCGAGGAGCGCCAGTTCGCGGTCAAGCCCATGAACTGCCCCTGCCATGTGCAGGTGTTCAACCAGGGCCTGAAATCCTACCGGGATCTGCCACTGCGCCTGGCTGAATTCGGCAGCTGCCACCGCAACGAACCCTCGGGCTCTTTGCACGGCATCATGCGGGTACGCGGCTTTACCCAGGACGATGCCCATATTTTCTGCACCGAAGAGCAGATCCAGCCTGAAGTGGCCAGTTTTATCGACTTCCTGCACGCGGTGTATGCGGATTTCGGCTTCACGGAAGTGATCTACAGGCTGTCCACCCGTCCCGCCCAGCGCGTGGGTTCGGATAGCGACTGGGACCGGGCCGAAAAAGCGCTCGCCGACGCGCTGGACGCTCACGGCCTGCCCTGGCAGGAGCTGCCGGGAGAGGGGGCCTTCTATGGTCCCAAGATCGAGTTTTCCCTGAAGGACTGTATCGGTCGGGTCTGGCAGCTGGGCACTATTCAGGTGGATTTCTCCATGCCTGGCCGGCTCGGCGCCCAGTACGTGGCTGAAGACGGTTCCCGGCAGGTGCCGGTGATGCTGCACCGGGCCATCCTCGGTTCCTTCGAGCGTTTCATCGGAATCCTGATCGAGCACTACGAGGGCGTGTTCCCGACCTGGCTGGCGCCGAACCAGGCCGTTGTGCTGAATATTACCGACAAACAGGCCGGATATGCCCGTGAAGTGGAAGATTCCTTGAAAAACAAGGGCTTTCGGGTCCATTCGGACTTGAGAAATGAGAAGATCGGCTTTAAAATCCGCGAGCACACAATTCAGAAGGTCCCCTACCTGTTGGTAGTGGGGGATAAAGAAGTGGAAACACAGACTGTGGCCGTGAGGGCCCGTCGTGGCGAGGACCTGGGTTCACTGACTCAGGATGCGCTGGCAGCGCTGCTTGCGGACGATGTGGCGCGTCGCGGCCGTATTGCATTGGAGAATCAGCATTAAGAAAGATATCGGCAAGGGCGCCTCAAAGAAAGCCCTGATCAATGACCAGATTACGTCGGACCCGGTACGCCTGATCGGCGCCGATGGTGAACAGGTAGGCATTGTGTCTTTGCGGGAGGCACTGGCGGCGGCGGAAGCGGCTACCATGGACCTCGTATTGATTGCTGATTCAGAGCCCCCGGTCTGCAAGGTGATGGACTACGGGAAACATGTGTTCGAGGCCAAGAAGCAAAAGAACCTGCAGAAGAAAAAGCAGAAGCGGACACAAGTCAAGGAAATGAAGTTTCGTCCAGGGACGGAGGAAGGAGACTACCAGGTAAAGCTACGCAACCTGGTGCGTTTTCTGGAGCAAGGCGATAAGGCCAAGGTTACGCTGCGGTTTCGCGGTCGTGAAATGGCTCACCAGGAAATCGGCATGGAGCTACTCAAGCGGGTAGAAGCTGATCTGGCCGAATTGGGCGCTGTCGAGCAGTTTCCGAAAATGGAAGGGCGACAGTTGACCATGGTGATCGCACCCAAGAAGAAGAGCTAGGGCCCGTGAATGCCCTCTTTCTTCACTTTTATTGATGCCAATGCGGAGTATCTGACGATGCCAAAAGCGAAAATTCACAGCGGGGCTGCCAAGCGTTTCAAGAAAACGGCTGGCGGCTATAAGCGCAAGAGCGCTTACAAGAGCCACATCCTGACCAAGATGACCACCAAGCGCAAGCGTCAACTGCGCGGGACCTCCATGGTCCACGCCAGTGACAAAGTGCACGTAGACCGCATGTTGCGGGCCTGCTGACGGTTATCATCGAGAATTAGGAGAAGACTATGCCTCGCGTAAAACGTGGTGTAACGGCTCACCGCCGTCACAAGAAAATCCTGAAACAGGCCAAGGGTTACTACGGTGCCCGCAGCCGAGTGTTTCGTGTTGCCAAGCAGGCTGTTACCAAGGCAGGCCAGTACGCCTATCGTGACCGCCGTCAGCGCAAGCGCCAGTTCCGGGCGCTGTGGATCACGCGTATCAACGCCCAGTCCCGCGCCAACGGCCTCAGCTATAGCCGCCTGATCAATGGCCTGAAGAAAGCCGACATCGGTCTTGATCGTCGCGTCCTCGCGGACCTGGCGGTGCACGACAAGCCGGCTTTTGCAGCGATTGTGGAGCAAGCGAAGGCCGCGCTGGCCTGAGCCCACCCCTGCCGCGCCTCGGCGCGGATCGCTGGCTACACCTGCAAGACCAAAAAAGGGAAAGGGCACAGCTCTTTCCCTTTTTTGTTTGGCGCTCGGTTGGGCGGGGGGTTGCCGTCCGGCACATGCTGGCAGGGCCGCTCCGGACACGCCGTGAACCCACACCCGATAACGCGGGGTGGGCTCTCCATGGGGGCTCGGAGGCGACATCCATGTCGCCTACGG
>NZ_JAVKCQ010000036.1:0-44322 GCF_040222615.1 Haliea sp. | reverse complement strand
GCGAGGGTCGCCGGCGCCGGAAATGTAGTGCTTCTCGCCGTTGATCACCCACTCGTCGCCCTCCAGCACGGCGCTGGTACAGACATTGGTGGCATCGGAAGAGGCGACACCGGGTTCGGTCATGGCGTAGGCGGAGCGGATCTCACCGTTCAGCAGCGGTTCCAGCCACTGCTTTTTCTGGGCGTCGCTGCCGTACTTGTGCAGGACCTCCATGTTGCCGGTGTCGGGCGCGGCGCAGTTGAACACCTCGGCGGCAATATGGGACTTGCCCATCTCTTCCGCCAGGTAGGCGTATTCCACCGTGGTGAGGCCGGAGCCGTGCTCGCCATCGGTCAGGAAAAAGTTCCACAGCCCCGCTGCCTTCGCCTTGCCCTTCAGGGTCTCCATGATCTCCGTCTGGCGGTCAGTGAACTGCCAGCGGTCGCCGACGCCGATCTCGGCTAGATACTCCTCTTCAACCGGCGCGATTTCCGCGGCCATGAATGCCTTTACCTGCGCCAGCAGGGGCTGCAATCTGTCACTGACTCCAATATCCATGAGGTACTCGCTTCTTCGGTGAAAATGAGTGGGTGACGGCCAGAGCTAGGACCCGGCCCCCTGGCCTAGCTTGGCCGCGTATTCCGCCTTCAGCTGACGCTTGAAAATCTTGCCCGAGGCGATGCGCGGCAACAGCTCGCGCTGCAGCCAGATGTGGGCCGGCACCTTGAAGGCCGCCAGGTGTTCACGCAGGTAGTCTTGCAGCTCCGCGGCCGCCAGTTCCTGCCCCTCGCACAGCACCACCGCCGCGCCCACCGCCTCGCCCAGGCGTTCATCTGGCAGGCCGAATACCGCCGCCTCCAGCACCGCGGGGTGCCTGTGGATGGCGGCCTCCACCTCGATACAGCTGATGTTCTCGCCGCCGCGGATAATGATGTCCTTGATCCGGTCGACGATATAGAGAAACCCCTGCTGGTCCAGGTAGGCGACATCACCGGTATGGAACCAGCCATCGATAAAGGCCTCGCGGGTGGCTTCGGGCTTGTTCCAGTAGCCGCGGCAGTTGGCGATGGACTTGATGCACAGCTCGCCGCGCTCGCCAGCCGGCAAGTTGTTGCCGGCGCTGTCGATGATCTTGAACTCGGTGACCGCGGGGACCACGCGCCCGGTGCTGGCGGGATTGGCGACATAGGCGGCGCCGGCGTTGACGGCACCGATGGCGTTGGTCTCGGTGAGACCGTAACCGATCCCCGGTACCGAGCGTTTGAAGGTCGAGGCTATCTTGCCGACCTGATCCGGGGGCCGTGCCGCGCCACCGGAGAAAATATCCACCAGCGAGGAGATGTCGCGCTCCGTATCCCGGGCCGCCGCCTGCAGTTCCGCCGACATGGTGGGCACGCCGTTGAACCAGGTAATGCGCTCGGCCTCGATCAAACGCAGGGCCTCCTGCACATCCCACTTGTGCATGATAACCAGCTTGCGCCCGATCAGCAGCGACAGCAGGAACGCCGAGTGGCTGGCAGTGCAGTGGAACAGGGGAATGGTGAGCAAGCCGGCAGGCGGCAGGCTCGGAGCGGCAGTATCGCCGGCGAGCGCCTTGGTCGCCGTGCCCAGCAGCATCCAGCTCCACAGGGCTGCCAGGATGGCCCGGTGCGTGGACACCGCGCCCTTGGGGTGCCCGGTGGAGCCGGACGTATACATGATGGTGGCGTCATCCTCCGGGCCTACCGCGACCGCGGGCATTGGCGACCCGGCAAACTCGGCCTGCAGCGCCCAGAAGTCTGCCGTGTGCAACGGCAGGTGGCTGACCTCGCCCACCGAGATGATGCGCAGCTGACGATGCCCGGCGATGGGGGCCAGCCGTGCGGCGCGCTCCGGATCCGCGACCACGATCCTGCTGCCGCTGTCCTCGATGCCGTAGTCCAGTTCCTCGGTGGTCCACCAGGCATTCATTGGCACCGCCACCGCGCCGATGGAGACAATGGCGATGAACGCCATCATCCACTCCGGGTTGTTGCGGCTGGCGATGGCCACCCGGTCCCCCGGGCCCACGCCAAACTTGCGCTGCAGGGCGGCACCCAGGGCGGCGCTGTGAGCCAGGGTTGCGGCAAAACTGTAGCGCTGGTCGCGGTAGGCGACAAAATCCCGCTCGCCGTGGTTCTGCATCAGCGCGCAGTAGGCGCCGAGATTGGCCGGCATGGTGACATAGCTGAGAAAGTCCACGCCGTTGACAACCACCTTCTCCAGCGCAAAAGGCTGGCCATCGGCGGTGAGAGCGGCCACTGTGGCCGCGTATTGTTCCAGTGCCGGATCCATGGGGATTATTATTGCTCCGTCTTCTGGACCGCTAGAATCCGCTGAGGCGGGCGAAGCGGTCCAGATGGTAGTTATAGTCACCGAAACAGTGCTGGGCAACCCGCGCTCGCTTGATAAAGAAGCCGATCTCGTATTCGTCGGTCATGCCGATGCCGCCGTGCATCTGGATGCCCTCGTTGGTCGCGCGCTGGGCGACCTCGCAGAGCTTGGCCTTGGCTGCGCTGGCCAGCTTCGGCAGCTCGGGATCGTCGGCGTCTATCGCCTGCAGTGCCTGCAGGACGATGGAGCGAGCCAATTCCAGCTCCGCAAACAGCTCCGCCGCCCGGTGCTGCAGGCCCTGGAAAGTACCGATTACTTTGCCGAACTGCTTGCGCTCCTTGAGATAGGCTACCGTGCGCTCGAACGCCTCGGTGGCCACGCCCAGCAGCTCCGCTGCCAGGCCAATATTGGCGATATCCAGGGTACGGCCGAGGCCTGCCCAGGCCCGCCCCGGCTCGCCCATGACCGCATCGGCCGGCACCTGCACGCCATCGAAATGCAGCGCACCGACTCCGCGGGAATCCACCAGGCTGCGCCGTTCGACCGTGAGGCCCGCCGCATCCGCCGGCACCAGGAAGGCGGTCAGGCCCTCGGTGTCACCCGCGCTGCCCGAGGTGCGGGCAATGACGACGAAACGGTCCGCCGCCAGCGCGTCGAGGACCAGGGTCTTGTCGCCGGTCAGGGTGTAGCCGTCGGCGGCGGGAACCGCGGCCATGGCGGTCTGCTCCGGCGCATGCTGTACGCCCTCCTGCAGCGCCAGGGACACCAGCAATTCGCCGGCGGCGAGGGCGGGCAGCAGGGTCCGCTTCTGGGCCTCCGTGCCCAGCGCGTGGACCGCAGTCGCACCCACCAGGACCGAAGACTGCAGCGGGGTGGGGCTCAGGTGGCGCCCGGCCTGTTCCAGCACCAGGCCGAGGCCGGTGTAGCCGTAGCCAAGTCCATCGTAGGCTTCGGGAATGGCGATCCCCGGCCAGCCCATGGCCGCGATTTCCTGCCACACCTCGCGGGAAAAGCCCAGCTCGTCACCCGCATCGCGCAAGGCGCGCAGCTGCGCCACGCCGGCCCTGTCCGCCAGCAGGCCGGCGGCGGATTCCCTGAGCATCACCTGCTCTTCAGTCAGTACCAGTGCCATCTTGTCAGTCCTCTCTCGCGCTCAGTCCGGCAGGCCCAGGACCCGCTTGGCGATAATGTTCAGCTGCACCTCGGAGGTGCCGCCCTCGATGGAGTTGCCCTTGGAGCGCAGCCAGTCGCGGCTGGTGGCACCCCCGTGATAGACCTCGCCGTCCCAGCCCAGGGCAGCCTCGCCACCGATCGCCAGGTTGAGCTCATTGCGGCGCTTGTTCAGCTCGGTACCGTAGTACTTGAAGATCGACGATGCTGCGCCCAGGCCCTGCCCCGCCTTCGCTTCATCTCCGACCCGGCTCATGGTGGCGGCAAAGGCGAGGGCATCGAGCTGGTACTGGGCGATGGTGTGACGCAGGATCCCGTTGCCGAGGCGCCCGCTGGCGTCCGCGCCCAGGGTCTCGAGCGCGGCCTCCCCCGGCGATTTCTTCGGCGCTGCACCGAAGCTGGAGATCATTTCCCGCTCGTGGGTGAGCAGGTATTTGGCGATGGCCCAGCCCTTGCCTTCCTCGCCCACCCGGTTGCGCTTCCAGGCTTTTACGTTGTCAAAGAAGGTCTCGCAAAACGGCGAGGAGCCGCTGATCAGGCGAATCGGGCGGGTGCTGACTCCGGGGCTCGCCATGTCAAACAGCACAAAGCTGATGCCCTCGTGCTTGCTGCCGCTGTTGTCAGTGCGCACCAGGCAGAATATCCAGTCCGCCTTGTCGGCGTAGGAAGTCCAGACTTTCTGGCCGTTGATGATGTAGTGGTCGCCGTGATCCTCGGCGCGGGTCTGCAGACTGGCCAGGTCGGAGCCGGCATTGGGCTCGGAATAGCCCTGGCACCAGCGGATTTCGCCGCGGCAGATGGGAGGCAGGTGCTCGAGCTTCTGTTCCTCGCTGCCAAACTGCAGCAGGGCCGGGCCGAGCATGGAGATGCCGAAGCTCTCCAGCGGGCGACGGGCGTTGATCCGCGCCATCTCCTGCTGCAGCACCTTGCACTGTTCCTTGTCCAGGCCGCCACCGCCGTACTCCCGGGGCCAGTGCGGCACAGTCCAGCCGCGGGCGGCCATGCGCTCGCACCACAGCTGCTGGTCGGGGTGCTTGATTTCGGGGTCGCGTCCGCCGGTGTACAGGTCCTCGAAACTGCGGATTGGCTCACGCATGGCCGGCGGGCAGTTGTCTTCCAGCCACGCACGGGTTTCAGCGCGGAATTGTTCCAGATTGCTCACGGGATCACCTCTTCGGGGCCGGGCGGCCGCCGTCCAGTTCACTGCGGGGACCGGAGGCCCCGCAAACCGGATTTGAACATACAGTATGTTTTGCTAGCTTTCAAGAATGCCCGGGGTGACCCGCATAGTGTCAACGCATGCTACAGCGCCGCCCGCGGCATCTGCACCTGCGAGGTCGTGATACCGCCATTGACCCCGTAGATCTCGCCGGTCACGTAGTCCGCCGCCGGCGAGGCGAGGTACAGCGCGCAGGCGGCGATGTCCTCGGCGGCCCCGAGGCGGGCCAGCGGGGTTCTGGCCAGCATGGTCTGCTCCAGCTCCTCGTTCATGAAGTTGGCCAGCGCCGAGGTCAGGATGGCGCCGACGCCAATGGCGTTGACCCGCACCCGCGGCGCAAAATCCTGGGCCAGCTCCCGGGTAAGCCAGGACAGGGCCGCCTTGCCGGTCCCGTAGGCGGCGAAGCCCGGCTGCGGATGAATGCCGGCGGTGGAAGAGATATTGACGATGGCGCCCTTGCCCGCGGTGGCCACCATCTGCGGCACGCTCAAGCGGGAAAGCGAAAACGCCGTGGTGACGTTGAAGTGAAAGCAGGCGTCGAAATCCTCGTCCGTGGTCTCCAGCGCCGGCTTGGGACCCCAGCCGCCGGCGTTGTTGACCAGGATATCGAGGCGCCCGAACTCGGCGACAGCCTGCGCCACCAGATCCTTGCGTTGCCCGGCTTCCATAACGTCGCAGGTGATCACCAGGGCGCGCTGCCCGCGGGCGCGTACCTGCTCCGCGGTTTCCTCCAGCTCGCTGCGGGTGCGCGCGGAAATCACCACATCGGCGCCCGCATCGGCGTAGGCAATGGCGGTCGCCGCGCCAATGCCGCGACCCGCACCGGTGATGATGGCGACCTGCCCGTCGAGACGGAAACGGTCGAGAATACTGGCCATGGGATGCTCCTGTCAGTGGGTCAAGAAAAGGTTGGCGATCAGTCCACCGCCGCGGCGGGGATGGTGTTCAGCCGCGGGTCGTTGGGCGGGTTGTGCACGCACCAGGTTCCCGCCGGGTGGTAGATGTAGGCAACGCAGGCGTTGCAGTTGTCACAGCCCGATTCAGTCAGTTCGCCGCTGCGGAATTTGTTCACCAGGGCCGCATCGTGGATCAGCGCCCGGGCCAGGACCACACACTCGAAGCCTTCCGCCATCGCCTGCTCGGCATTGGCGAGGCTCTTGGTGCCGCCGAGGTAGGCGAGTGGCAGATCGACCGCGGCGCGTATTTTCCGCGAATAGTCGAGGAAATACATTTCCCTGAAATCGATCTTCGGTTCGCTGGAGGCCGCCGCCTTCATCATCAGCGCCGTCACCCACTCGCCCTGTTGCTTCAGCACCCGGCTGATGGTTTCGCGGTTCATGTTGCTGCCGAACATAAACCAGGTGGACTCCACGTTGCGGCCACCGGACAGTACCAGCATATCGGCCCCCGCGGCCTGCAGGGCCCGGGCGGTGACGATGGCATCCTCGACCGTGGCGCCGCGACGAACGCCGTCGGCGACGTTGACCTTGGCCAGCACCGCCAGATCCTGGCCCACCGCCTGCTTGACCGCCGCCAACACCCGGGCCGGGAAACGCACCCGATTCTCGGCGCTGCCACCGTACTCATCCTCGCGGCGGTTGCTGAGCGGGGAAATAAACTGGTTGAGCAGATAGCCGTGGCCCATGTGCAGCTCCACCGCATCGAAGCCGGCCTCACGGGCCAGCTCGGCCGCGGCGACAAACTCCGCCACCACCTGCGCCATGTCCGCCTCGGTCATCGCCCGCTGGAAGAAATTGCCCTTCAGCGCGCCCGCGGGATTGAACCCGGCCGAGGAGCTGATGGTGCGGCCGGGCGCTTTCATCCCGGTGACGAAGGAGCCGCCGTGGGTGATCTGGGCGGAGATGGCCGCACCCTCGTCGTGCACGGCCTGGGTCAGCACCCGCAGGTCGGGCAGCACCTCGGGGCGCATCCAGATCTGGTTGGGCAGCGTGCGCCCGACCTTCGCCACCGCAATGTAGGCCACCGTGGTCATCCCCACCCCACCGGCCGCCAGGTCCCGGTGGTGCTTGACCAGTGCTTTGGTGGGCTTGCCGTCCAGGCACATCGCCTCATTGGCACCGGATTTGATAAACCGGTTGCGCAGGGTCAAGGGGCCCAGAGTGACCGGATCGAAGGGAGAAATTGCTGCTGTCATGGGGCAACCACGCTGTGGGGAAAGTACAGACTGCGGATGGTACCCCCCTGCTTCCGCCATCGCGATGGCCGGCGCTATCGCAGCGGTCATCGGTTCAAATTGGCAGGCAGCGAGGGATCAGCCGACCCCGGGCAAGTACCAGAACAGTACCGCGCTGCAGAGCACCGCCAGGGCCCAGCCGGCCCAGCGGGCGGTGGCCACCGTACCCGGTTGCAGCTGCCGCCACAGCAGCCAGGCGTAGCGGGCAACCAGGACCAGGGTAGCGAGAGTGGCGGCCTGCAGCAGCAGGGGCAGCTGGGACCCCAGGGGCAGGCCCGGCAGCGCCAGCAGGGTGTCCTTCATCACCCCCTTGGCCAGGGCGCCACTGGTAAACGGCAGCCCCAGCAGGGACACTACTGGCAGGGCGAGGAGCAACCACAGCAGCAAGCGCAATACCCGACTGGCGGGTAGCACCAGGCCCACGGCCAGGAACAGGCAACCCTTGGCCAGGCCGTGGTGCAAGGCAAACAGGGCGATCAGCGGCACCAGTAACGGGGCGTGGCCGGGCGCCGCCAGCGCCGCACCCACCAGCACCGCCATCAGCCCCATCTGACTGATGCTGGACCAGGCCAGCACGGTTTTCGGATCCCGCTGCAGCGCTCCGGGCAACACGGCGCCCAGGGAGCCGACAAAGCCCAGCACCATCAGGAACTGCCCCCAGGGCGCCCAGCCCGACTCACCGATGGGCAGCGTCAGCAGCCAACCCAGCAGGCCGGCCTTGATCATTGCCCCGCTCAGCACCGCGCTCGCGGGGGTCGGCGCCACCGGGTGCGCCAGCGGCAACCAGAAGTGCAGCAGGGGCAAACCGGCCTTGACCCCGAAACCGGCCAGGAACAGGGCCGCGATGAGCCAGCCATCGGTGCCGGTGGTTGTTATGGCGGCGGCCACATCGGCCAGCAGCAGGCTGTCTGCCGCGCGAAACGCCAGCAGGAACCCCGCCAGCAGCGCCATTTCACCGATGAGTGCCATGACCAGGTAGACCCGCCCGGCAAAGCACGCGCGGTCGCTGCCCTCATGCACCACCAGGCCGTAGCCGGCGAAGGTCATCACGGTAAAGAACATGTAGAAACTGGCCATGTCCCCGGCCAGTACCAGGCCGAGATTGCCGGCCAGGGTAAAGCCCCAGAAAACGCAGAAGCGGCGCAGCTGTTCCGCGCCCAGGTAACCGGCCGCGTACAGTCCTGCGGTACTCCACAGCAATGCGGTCAGCAGCAGGAAACTGCGCCGCAGCTCGTCCAGCATCCAGGTGCTGCCGAGGACCAGCCAGGGCAGTTCCAGGGTCCACGGCGAAGCGGAGAGCAGCGCCAGGACCAGCGCCGGCAGGGGCAGCAGCGGCAGGAGCGCACGCAGGGCGCCACGCCAGACACCGCGCAGCGCCAGTAGCGGATACAACAAGGGCAGCAGCACACTGGCCGCAATCAGTGCAGTCGACGGCAAACTGTTCACGGCAGGTACATCCGCACCGCGATCAGCTGTGCCCAGGACAGGGGGCTGACAACCGTTGGCGCCAGCAGGCCGACCAGCACCAGCATCAGCATGGTGACCAATGGCGGCCAGAACAACCAGGCATTGGTTTCCAGCCGCCCCCAGCGCCGCTCCTCCGGCCAGGGTGCGGCAACCGGGAGAAACCACAGCCGGTAGACAATGGGCAGGAAGTAGGCGGCATTGAGCAGGCTGCTGAGCAGCAGGATCAGGACGGCCCACTCCATTTGCGCGGCCAGCGCGCCGGCGCCCAGGGTCCACTTGGTGACAAATCCGGCCAGCGGCGGCACTCCGATCATGCCCAGCGCCGCTGCGGTAAAGGCAATCGAGGTCGCGGGCATTCGCGCCCCGGCGCCGTCCAGCTCGTCCACCCGGTGCACCCCCAGGGTCTCGGCATAGTTCCCGGCGCAGAAAAACAGCGTGATCTTCATGATGCCCTGGTGCAGCAGGTGAACCAGGCCGCCCACCGTCCCCAGCGGCCCGAACAGGGTCACCCCGAGGATGATGTAGGACACCTGGCTGATGGTGGAAAAGGCCAGCCGGCGCTTGAGGTCGATCTGTGACAGCGCCCGCACCGAGCCGTAGAGAATGGTAAACGCCGCCAGCCAGGCCAGGGGTTCCAGCAGCCCCTGGCGGTAGGCGAAGTCGATGCCAAAGATGTCGTAGATCACCCGCACAATGCCAAAGGCCCCGGCCTTCACCACGGCCACCGCGTGCAACAGGGCGCTGACCGGGGCAGGGGCCACCATGGCCTGGGGCAGCCAGCCGTGCAGCGGGAACATGCCTGCCTTTACCCCCAGGCCGGCGATCAGGAGGACAAAAATCAGCGTCAGTTGGCCGTGCAGGGACGGGTCCACCCCCTGGAAATGGCCTGTTTCCCGGAATGCCAGATCCCCGGCCAGGCCGTGCAGCCAGACAATGCCCAGCAGCAACACCACGCCGCCACCCAGGGTATAGATAATGTAGTTGCGGCCGGCCTGCAGCGCCTTCTCGGTGCCCCGATGCACCACCAGCGGGTAGGTGGACAGGGTGAGCATTTCGTAGAACAGGAAAAAAGTGAACAGGTTCCCGGCCAGGGCAATGCCCATGGTACTGGCCACGCAGAGGCTGAAGAAGCCGAAGAAACGGCTGCGGTTGGGCGAATCCTCCAGGTACCCGACCGCGTAGATCGTGGTCAGCAACCACAGTACCGCCGACAGCCCGGCAAACAGCATCGCCAGGGCATCGGCGCGCAGCATGAAGTTCACCCCGGGCAGCATGGTGAAACTCACGCTGAAATCCACCCCGCGGAACACGCCCCAGGTCATCGCCGCCACGATAGCCAGCTTCAACACCGCGGCCAGCAGGTTGACCAGGGTGCGCAGGCGATGACTGCTTTCGGGCAGGGCGAAGATCACCACCGCCGCCAGCAAGGAGCTCAGCAGGGCGAGTATCGGCAACAGCGCTGTGAGGCTCATGGCTGCACCACCGTCACCCCGGCGGCCACCTCGAAGGGCAGTGCCAGTACCGACAGTACCGGCTCTGCCACCAGGCCCAGCCCCAGTGCCAGCAGGGCCAGAATCATGGGAATCGCTTCCAGCGTCTTCGGTGGATGGTAAAAATCGTCGCTGGCGCTGTCCTCGAGAAAGGAAGCGCGGTAGATACGGAACACATAGGCGGCCGCCAGTACCCCGCCCAGCAGCAATACCGCGATCCACCACCACTGGCCGCTGGCGAGGCTGGCCTGCAGCAGGAGCCACTTGGCGGCAAATCCCCCCGTCGGCGGCATTCCCATCAGCGACACCCCGGCCAGACCGAAAGAGAACAGGGAGAACGGCAGGAAGTGACTCACACCGCCCAGCGCATCCACCCGCTTGCTGCGCACCGACAGGATCAGGTTGCCGGCGGCGAGGAACATCGCGGCCTTGGCCAGGGCATGACTGATGACCTGCAGGGTAATGCCCTGCTGCGCCAGCCGGGAGACTGGCTCCGCCACGGCATAGGTCAGCGGGAACAGCAGGAACAGGTAGCCGATCTGGGCCACCGAGGAATAGGCGACGACCTGCTTCAGGTAGGGCTGACGGAAGGCTCGCCAGCTGCCCCAGAGTACCGCTGCGGCGCCCAGCGCACCCAGGCCCTGAGCCAGCAGCTGTGACCCGAGACGATCCCCAAGCTCCAGCCACAGGCGGGCGGCAATATAGAAAGACGCCTTGACCACCAGGCCGGACAGCAGCGCGCTGACCGGGGATTTGGCAATACCGTGGGCCGGCGGCAGCCAACCGTGCAGGGGGAACAGGGCCGTCTTCAGCGCGAGACCCGCCAACATCAGCAGCAGTGCCAGGGCGGCCGCGGGTTCCGCTGCACCCACCACGTCGGCAATGCCCGTCAGGGACAGCGTGCCAAACTGCCCGTACAGCAACGCCACCCCGAGTAGATAGGCCAGGGAGCCCAGCAGGGCCGCAAACAGGTAACGCAGGGCCGCCCGCAGCGCCGCCGCCTCGCCGCCCAGGGCCACCAGCCCCACCGCCGCCAGGCTGATCAGCTCCAGGCCAACGTAGAGATTGAACAGGTCGGCACCCAGCCAGACGCCATTGAGTCCGGCCCAGAGAAACCAGAACAGGGGCCAGAAATAGCGCTGCCAGGATTTGCTGGGGTCCAGGTAAACCCCGGCGTGCACACCGCAGGCGGTGGCCACGGCGGCTGTCAGCAGGACAAAGCTTACCGCCAGCCCGTCCACCCGCAGGGCGATGCCCAGCGGCGCTTGCCAGCCGGCGAGGGCGTAGAAGAATCCGCCGCCGGTGGCAACGGCGAACCACAGCGACAGGGATACCAGCACCTGGATCAGCATGCCGAGCCAGCTCAGCCAGCGTCCCCGGCGGAAGTCCAGCAGCAGGGACAGGGCCGCCCACGCCAGGGGCGTGAACAGCAGGCCCGCCATCAGCCACTGGCTCAAGACTGCCCGTCCCCTGCGTCCGCCAGCGACGTGCGGCCGGTCAGATGGAAATAGCGCCGGATCAGCACTATTGCCAGCGCAGTGGCGGCGATCGCCACGACAATGCCCGTGAGCACCAGTGCCTGGGGCACCGGATCCGGGCCGCCGCGGTGCTGGGCCAGACCCACCAGCACCAGGAATACGCCGGAACCGAGCAGGTTGAAGGCCAGCAGGCGCCGCAGCAGATGGTCCAGCAGCAGGAACCCGGCGAGCCCGATACCGCACAGGGCGACCCCCGAGAGCGCATAGAGCAGATCGGGACTCACGATTCCCCGCCCTCCTCCGGTTCATGCTCCGCACTGATCGGGGCCGCCACAAACAGGGCGAGCAGGATCATGCCGATCGACAGGGTCAGCACGGTTTCAATAGCGAGAATCAGGCCACCGGCCATACCCGGCGGATAGGCCAGGAAGGCTTTTCCGGCCAGGACACTGGCGATCGCCACCAGCAGGAACACGGCGAAACCCAGCACCAGCCCGAGGCGCAGGAGGACTCCGGGACGGATAAAAGCCATTGGCAGCCCGCCCAGCCGCATCAGCACCCCGGTGGCGGCCAGCACCGCGCCGGCCTGGAACGCGCCACCGGGACGATGGGAGCCGGCCCAGAGCAGGTAGGCCGCCAGCAGCAACATCAGCGGCACAAACCAGCGCTGCAGGGCGTAGAGCAGGACGTCCGAGCTGCGCAGGGCCGGGTCCTCCAGGGACCGGGTACTGGCCAGGGAAATCCCCGACATGCCGGCGATCACCAGGACGCCGATCTCGAGGAGGGTGTCGTAGCTGCGGAAATTGAGCAGGACCGCGGTGGTGGGGTGCTCGACACCACTGCGCCCAAGACTCGCCGCCAGCTGTTGCGGCAGGTCCGACACCACCGCGGATCCGGCCGCCTGCAGCACCGCCAGCGCGAGAACGATGGTCAGAGCCGTACAGGCAGCCACGGTCAACAACACCAGCAGTCTGCGCATCAGCCCTCCTCTCCGGGCGGCTGTTCCCGCAGCCTGCCGCGCTGGAAATGGCTCACCGCGTCCAGCAGCAATACCCCGGTGAGACCGGCGCCGATGGCCGCCTCGGCAAGGGCAATATCCGGTGCCTGCAGGCGCACCCAGGCCAATGCCATCAGCAAGCCAAAGGCCATGAACATCACCACCGCCCGGAACAGGTCGCGGGAAAGCAGCGCAGCGACCGCGGTCACCAGCAGGGACACTATCAGGAGACCGTCAAGCAGCCAGCTCACGGGCCGCTCCCGTCGTCACCGCCTTCCATGGCGCGCAAGGCCCGGCCCACGAGGTGGGCCGCGGTGGCGCTGGCCGCCAGTGCCACCAGCCAGACCAGCAGAATCTTGGCGGCGGTGGCCGGGCCTGCGACAGCGGGTAGCAGTCCCATAGCGATCAAACCGAGACCCAGATTATCCGCCTTGGTCAGGGCGTGGATGCGGGTCAGGGTGTCTGGCAGGCGAAACAGGCCCAGCGTTCCCACCGCGAAAAACAGGCAGCCCATGATCAGCAGCAGGGCTTGCAGCATGAGCAGGGGGCTGTCAGGCATCGTGCTGCTCCCCCGCGCTGTCGGCGCGGGCAATGCGCAGCACCCGGGTGACAAAAGCCACCGTCGCGAGCACTGCCAGCAGCGCCAGCACCAGGGCCACATCGCGCAGCGCCGGTTCTGCCTGGGATTCGGCCAGCACCAACAGCAGGGCGACCCCGGTGGTGCCAAACAGCTGCGAGGCCAGCATGCGATCTGCCGGGGCGGGCCCGAGCCAGATCCGCAGCAGACCCAACAGCAGGAGCAACAACAGGGCCGCGGCGACGGCGTCCAGCAGCATCACGGGGAAAATATCCGGGCAATCCGCTGCTCGGCGCGAGCCACATCCTCGCGCACCGGCAGGGCGGTATCGAGGCAGTGCAGCTCCAGCTCGTTGTCGCGCAGGGTGACGCTCAGGGTCCCGGGCAGCAGTGACAGGGCATTGGCCAGCAGCCAGCGCGGCCTGCCCTCCGCCAGCGAGGTGGTGTAGGTTACATAACCCGGTCTCAGCGGCAGGCGCGGCGACAACAGCCGCCGGGCAACATCCACCCCGGCGACCATCGAACGCAGGATAAAGTAGCCGGCAAATGCCAGGGTAGCGGCCAGCTGTGGACGCGGCGCGCTTGGTGGAAAAAGACGCAGAGACAACAGCGCAACCAGTAGCGCCGCGCCGAGGCCAAAGCCAGCGGCGGCCGGATCACCCTCCGTCAGCGCCCACCACACCACCAGCAGCAGGGCTGTACGGACGGCTGCGCTGCCTGCATAGGCCATATCGGCTCCCTTACCCGGGTTCGGGAAACAATACCGGCACCTCCAGCGCCGGCTCCACCCCGGAACTATACCACTTGCCGGCTCCCCGGCATTCCCTGGCGCCCATCGCCAACAGCTTGCGCCCCTGCCTTTGCCATGCCGGGCCAGCTACTCTATGCTCATCCCCCTGACCGCTGCGAACGGCAAACCTGCAACCATGACTGCCCAGATTTCCCAGGCCGAAGGGGCCCGCCTGCTCAAGCTGGCAACCAATGCGTCGGTGACCGTTGCCGTGATCCTGATCGCGGCCAAGGGGGTTGCCTACTGGCAAACGTCATCCATGAGCATCCTCGCTTCGCTGGTGGACTCGCTGATGGATTCCGGCGCCTCGCTGCTCAACCTGTTCGCAGTGCGCTATGCCCTTGTGCCGGCTGATCGCCAGCATCGTTTCGGTCACGGCAAGGCGGAGTCAATCGCCGCCCTGGCCCAGAGTACATTTATCATCGGCTCCGGCCTGTTCCTGATGTTTGAGGCCGCCAGAAGGCTGGTCGACCCGGCACCGCTGCAGGCCCATGGCCTGGGCCTGGCGGTGATGGTATTCACCATCGCCGCAACAGCCGGGCTGCTGGTGCTACAGGGGCATGTGATCCGGCGCACGAACTCCGCCGCGATCCGCGCGGATGCCCTGCACTACCGCACCGACCTGCTGACCAACTCCGGCGTCATCGTCGCCCTGCTGCTGGCCCAGTACGGCTGGCCGGGCATGGACCCGCTGTTCGCCATTGCCGCGGGCGTGTACATCCTCTGGTCCGCCCGGGGCATCATGCGCGACGCCTTCAACGAGCTGCTTGACCGGGAGTTGCCGGATGAGCAGCGGGCCCGGATCCTCGCCATCGCCGAGGGCCACCCCGAAGTTCGCGGCGTGCACGACCTGCGCACCCGCAGCTCCGGACGGATCGACTTTATCGAAATGCACCTGGAACTGGATGGCGCCATGTCGCTGTTTCGCTCCCACACCATCTCCGACGAAGTGGAGGCCGCCATCATGGCCGCGATACCTGCGGCGGATGTGGTGATTCACCAGGATCCCGCCGGCATTGTGGAGACACAGCAGGACGAGCAGCTGCAGTGAGCCCGGCAATGGCAGCGCAGCATCACCGGGCCTTTGACGGCCCGCGCGGTTCCGGCTACCATCGCGGCCTGACGCGGGTGTAGTTCAATGGCAGAACTTCAGCTTCCCAAGCTGATAGCGTGGGTTCGATTCCCATCACCCGCTCCACTCTTCCGCCCCCTCCTATCCTGCTTCATGTATCCCTCTATACTGAACGTCCTTTGAAAACGAGGTAGCACTATGGACATTGCCTGGTCCGTTTTTACTCCCTGGCACTCCCTCGCGGGAGGCCTGCTGATCGGTCTGGCCGCCAGCCTCCTGCTGCTGGCCAACGGCCAGATCGCCGGGATCAGCGGCATACTCGGCAATCTGCTGCAGCGCACCGGCTTGCAGAACTGGCGCGTCGCCTTTGTCGCCGGGCTGATCCTGGCTCCGCTGTTATTGCTGCCGCTGCTGCCTGCGACCGGCCCGTTCCGGCCATCGGTGCCTGTCGCGGAACCCATGGATATCCTGCGCCTGCTGGCCGGTGGCTTCCTGGTCGGGCTGGGAACACGCATGGCCAACGGCTGCACCAGCGGCCACGGTGTGTGCGGACTGGCGCGATTTTCCCCGCGCTCCCTGGCCGCGGTCCTGACCTTCATGCTGGCGGGCTTTGCCACGGTCTTTATCTGGCGTGAAACCTGGGGGTTGCCGCTGTGAACTCGACACTTTCGTCACTCATCGCCGGCCTGCTGTTCGGCGCCGGCCTGCTCCTGTCGGGCATGGTCAACCCCGCCAAGGTAATCGGCTTTCTCGACATCGCCGGCGCCTGGGACCCGTCCCTGGCGCTGGTGATGGTCAGCGCGATCCTGGTGTCCTGGATCGGCGTGCGACTGTCCCTGCGCAGGGCCAGCGCCACCGACACCGGCGACGACGGCCCACCACACCGCATTGACCCGCCCCTGCTGGTTGGCAGCGCCCTGTTCGGTATTGGCTGGGGTGTCACTGGCTTCTGCCCGGGACCTGCGGTAGCCGCCCTGGGGATGGGTTTCTGGCCCGCCTCAATCGTGGTCATTGGCCTGGTGGCGGGACTGTGGGTCGGCAACCGGCTGCCAGCCTGACCACCCTGGAAGTGGACCCCGTCTACGAACTGTTCCCCGTAGGTCAACGCATTCTGGGCATCCTGACCTACGGTGAGACCGCACTGACCGGCGAGCGGGCCTATGCCGACGAGGAGCTACTGAAAATCATGTTCGCACCACTCGGTGACGAGATGGAGCTTATCGGCGGTGCCTGAGTCACTGCCCTGGTCGCAACTGGAGGATCACTGGATAGACAGCGACGGTGTGCGCCTGCATGCCGTGGCGCTCGGTGAAGGGCCACTGGTGGTTTTCTGTCACGGTTTTCCGGGGCTCTGGTACAGCTGGCGCCACCAGTTACCGATGGTGGCCCAGCTCGGTTTCAGGGCAGTGGCGATCGACCAGCGAGGTTATGGTCAGTCGGACCGCCCCGTGGAAGTGGCGGACTATGACAGCGCGCGCCACTGCGGTGACCTGCTGGCGGTACTGCGCCATTTTGGCGAGGACCGCGCCATATTCGTCGGTCACGATTTCGGCACCGCCCAGGTATGGAATATGGCGGTACGACACCCCGAGGCCTGCGTGGCCATCGTGCCCACCAGTTGTCCCTATGATTTCGATCTCGCCGGACGCGGCTGTGCCGGCAGCCAAACGGCCGCGGGCGATATAACACAGCGGCCTTTTGCGCGGCCGGATCTCGCACCGAGCGCCTGTTTCGCTGCCCTGGCCGAGCACCACTTCTTCCACATGCACTACTTCCAGTCCGTGGGCCCCGCCGAGGCCGAACTCGGTCCCCGGGCCCGGGAGTTTCTCCAGCGCCTCTACTGGGCGCTGAGTGGGAAGGGAAACCTCCTCGGCTGGGACCGCTATCCCGCCGCGGGCACGGGCTACCTGGACGTGCTGGCACCGGCACCGCCACTGCCCTGGTCGTGGATGAGTGACGCCGACTTTGACTACCTGGCGCGGCAGTATCTGCTGGCGGGGGAGGAGCTGGCCTTTATCGGTGGCCTGAACAGCTACCGCGTGGCGGACCGCAACTGGCAGATTGGCCTGCACTGGGCGGACGCCGGGGTAGAGGTGACCACGCTGTTTGTCGCCGGTGCCGAGGACGCGGTGCTGAAGATGATTGGCGACGATGCCCTGGCACTGATGGCGGCGCGGGTATCCGGCCTGAGCCGGATGGAACTGATCCCCGGCGCCGGCCATTTCATGCAAATGGAAAAGCCGCTCGCCTTCAATCGGGTACTGGCGGAGTTCCTGGAGAGCTGCCGGTAGGGTTGAGCCCGGGACTGGTTTCACCGCTGCGCCCGGGCACCCCTCGATTCGGGCGGAGCGGACGAATCTCTCTAAGGTGGCTACCAGTGGCTCCGGGTCGGCAACCGGCTGTCAGCGCGGCGGGACGCCGTACACCCCGCTGAGCGCGGCGTGATCAGACAGCTGACGCCAGGGACCGCTGGCGAGACAGGCGCAGGCGTGGGCCTTGAGCCCGCGGGCATAGATCCGGTCCATCGGCAGGACCGGCAACCACACCGGGAAGGTCCGGGCATGGCGGCCGGTCAATTCGCTGAACAGCTCGCGCACCTCCAGGTCATCCTCGAAATGCTGTGACGCGCGCAGTTTCCAGTCGTTGAAATCCCCGGCGATCAACAGCGGCTCATCGTGGGGCACATGGCTCTCGATGCGTTCGACCAGCGTATCCAGCTGGCGGCTGCGCTCGGCCTGGAACAACCCCATGTGCACGCAGAGCAGGTGCAAGGGCTGCCCTCCCGGCAGCTCGACAATCCCGTGCAGAATACTGCGGCTGGCGAGGCGGTGATTGGAGATATCGATGTTCTCCCAGAAGCGAAAGGGGTACTTGCTGAGGATGGCGTTACCGTGATCGCCTTTGCGGTAAATCGCGTTCTTGCCGTAGGCATAGTGGGGCCACAGGCGGTCGGCAAGGTACTCGAAATGGGGCACATCGGGAAAATCCCCCAACTTTTTCCGGTAGCGCCGGGTCGAGCCGTGAATCTCCTGCAGGAACACCACGTCGGCGTGCTCTTCCTCCAGCAGCTCGCGAATGCGCCCAAGCACGAAGCGCTGGTTTCCCGCGCTGAAACCCTTGTGGATGTTGTAGGTGATAACCTTGATGTCCATGGCGACGCTGTACCGCTCCTGAAAAAACCTCTACGCGCCCCCCGTGCCGGGGCATGCGCCATGGGGCCAGTAAATCGACACCCGGTCAAGCGCCCGGTTCCATGGCAGGGAGGAATTCTGCTAATCTCATCCAGGATTTCCTCCCGGGTGGAGAAGGCAACAGGTGCCAGTTCCCGACCAGCACGATTTCGCCACCAATGACTTTGCCGGTGTCGCGCTGCACCGCAGCCTGGCGCTGCTGCGCGCTCAAGGCCCGGTCATGCCGGCCCGCTTTGGCGGTCGGCCCGCCGTGCTTATAAGCAGCCATCGCGCATTGGCTGAGGCGTTTCGCGACAATGAACGCTTCCCTCCTGCAGAAGCCTACCGGATTACCATTGAACCTGTGCAAGGGGTGACATTCCAGACCATGGAAGGCGAGCAGCACCGCCTGTACCGGCGCCTGGCCACGCCGGCATTCCAGTCCCGCGCGGTGGAAGCCATGGAACAGGAGGGACTGGCGCAAATTGCCCACGAGCTCATTGATCGCCTTGGCACGCAGCGCAGCGCCGACTTCGCCAGTGCCTTCACCCACCGCGTCGCCTTCGCCGTCATCAGCCGGATGCTGGGGATACCCGGCGACAGGGAGGACCAGTTCCGCGACTGGGCGGTTGGATTTCTGGAATTTCCCCGCGATCCCGTTCGCTCCCGCCACTGTGCCGAGCAGATCACGCGCTACCTGCTGCCCATCCTCGCCGAGCGCCGCCGCGAACCCCGCGATGACATCCTCTCCGGCCTGGTGTTGGCGGAAGTCGATGACCGCCAGCTCACCGACGAAGAAATCCTCGCCCATATCCGCCTGCTGTTCAGCGCCGGCGCATCGACCACTACCGATGCACTGGGCAACCTGGTCTACACGCTGCTGGCACAGCCGGAACGCTGGCAGGCAGTGCTCGCCCAGCCCCAATTGCGCGCCAATGCCATTGAAGAATTGCTGCGCTTCGAAACACCCGTCGCGGTGCTGCCGCGGCTGTCCGCCGCACAAGCTGTGGAGTTCCACGGTATGCGCATCCCTGCCTCCACCTTCTGCCTGTTTGCGATAGCCGCGGCCAACCGCGACCCGACCGTATTCACGCAGCCGGATGTGTTCGACATGCACCGGGACAGCAGCAAGAAGCTGCTCAGCTTCGGCCCCGGACCGCGTCTGTGCCCGGGAATGCACCTGGCGCGCAGGCAGCTTGCGGTTGCACTGGACGTCGTACTGGAGCGCCTTCCGGGGCTGTCACTGCGCGACCCGGAGGCCGCAGTACCCCGCGGCGCGATATTGCGCGGACCCGCCACGCTGCCGGTGAGCTGGTAGCCATCCCGGGCGCGGGCGCGAAGGAATCGCCGCCCTAACGCCGCCAGAAAGGCTCAGAAGAAATAATGCAACCGCATGCCCAGGGTTCGCGGACGGAGGGTGTTGATATAATTCACCCCCGAGTTCGCTCCGCCGTTGAGAATGTAGTCATCATTGTTGGTAAGGTTTTCACCGTAAAGGCTCAGCTCCCACTGATCCGTTACCAAACCAATGCTGGCATCGACATTTTCATAAGCCTCGTTTTCCGCCAGGAAGGGGTTGACGTCAAGGCTGCCCGCCTGGTTGGAAAAGCCATTGGGGGACGAGTCGACCAGCTGGGCTGCGAGCCTGGCGTACATCTGCCGGCCGCTGGCCAGAGGCCAGGTATATTGCACCGCAGCGGCCAGGGTGTAATCCATGGAGCCTGGCAGGATATCGCCCTCCAGCACACCGGAGCGGAGACTGTCCGCCGCGCTGATGCTGTCGATCTCGGCGTCCTGCAGCGCCAGGGAAAGGTCGAACACCAGCCCCTCCAGCGGCGTCAACTGCATCTCCACTTCAACCCCGCGGGATATCGCCTCGCCCGCGTTGGCGATGTAGTTGGCAACGTCAGAGAGGCGAATGGCGTCGACCTGGATATCCTCCCATTCAATGTAGTAGGCGGCGACATTCAGGCGCAGGCGCTGGCCCCACAACAGGGTCTTGGCGCCCAGCTCGTAGTTGAGCGTTTCATCGGGCTGGTAAATGTTGGGGATATCCAGCGGGTCCTCGGGATCTACCGGGCTGCGCCCGACGAACGGGTTGGTCTGGCCGATGCGGTAACCCTTGCTGACACTGGCGTAGAAATGCAGGGAATCCGCAGGCTGGTAAGACAGGGACCCTCGCCAGGTGACAATGCCCGAATCCTCGCCTTCATTGCTGAAGGACATCACCGCTGGCAGGAATGTCGCAAAATTCAACACCTCCCGCCGCGGCTCATTGATGCTTACCTCGGTATCGGCAACCCGCACGCCACCGCCCAGGTACCATTGCCCGGTAAGCTGGTAGTTGATATCGGCAAAGACTGCCATTTCTTCCGAGCGAGTGGTGGTACGCGTCACCAGGAAGTTATCGCTGGGCGGCAGGCCCGCGCCGAGTATCGGGTTAAAGAAGTCGGCGAGCCCCACCAGCTGGAAATTGAAGTCTGCCACCGACTCACGCTCAATGTAGAAGGCACCGAGCACCCAGTCCAGGCCTGAATCGGTGTTGGAAACGAGGCGCAATTCCTGGGTCAGGAAGTCGATTTCCCAGGGCGCGTTGCGGGCGTGCAGAGGAAAACCGAGACCGGTGATATCCCCGTAGTCAATACTGACCGCGGTCTCCGATTCCAGATACGACGTTGTCGACACCAGGTCGGCGAAATCCGGAATGACGTATTCCAGGGTCAGGTTGTAGCTGGTGATCGTCGAGGGTCGGCCTTCGTCAAGGGTGGAAGACTTGTTGAATTTCCCCAATTCGGGAGCCCAGCTGTCTCCATCCTCGGGATCGCTGTCCTGGTACAGCACTTCGCCGGTCAGCCTGAAGGCATCGCCCGGCTGCCAACGCAGGGACAGCCTGCCGCCCTTGTCCTCAGTGCTGTTATCGGTTCCCAGCACCAGGTTATCCACCCAGCCGGCCTCATCGCGATAATAGGCCACCGCACGCAACGCCAGGCTGTCGTCCACCAGCGGGATGTTCACCATGGCATCATAACGCTGGCGAAGACCGGCGTCGTCGGTGTTCGCCAGGTCCGCGCGCAGGGATCCATCAAACGCCGACATCTCCGGCTTGTTGGTGATGATTCTCACCGTGCCAGCGAGGGAACCCGAACCGAACAGCGTACCCTGCGGGCCGCGCAGGACCTCGACCCGCTCTACATCATAAAGCCTCAGATCCGGCTGCACCGAGGCGCCGAAAGTATCCGTTACCGGCATGTCGTTGATGTAGACCGCCACAGGGTCCTGGGTGTTGCCGCCGCCAATGTTGGTGGAGAGACCGCGGATATTGAACACGGCGCGGTTTTTTACCGGCTGGTTCAGGGTCACGCCAGGCAGGACGCGGGCTACGCCGGCGAAGTCATCCAGCCCCTGGCGTTCGATGCTGCCTGTGGTCAGGGCCGACACACTGGCCGCCACATCCTGCAGGCTTTGGCTGCGCTTGTTGGCCGTGACCACCACTTCCTCCAACACCGCCGCACTTTGTTCCTGCGCCCAGGCAGTGCATGCACCAAGCTGGACTGCCAGGCCGAGACCCGCGGCAATCGCCGATTGTACGAAGTCCCTGTTGCTGCTGCTGACAGCCCCGTAGATTTTTTGTGTAGTCATCTCACCCGTCCCCGCTGTTTCGAAAATAACGTTTATTCACGTATCAGTCGACACCGAGTCTGGCATTGCGGGCAGTAAGGGTATTTACCAAAAGTCACAAGCTTGTAGCACACCGTCACGTTCTTCTGTCCAGTTTCAGGTGCCAGCTTGTCCCGCAGTCCGCGCCTGCGAGGCATTCAAATGCTGGTTAGAGAGTGGCGAGTAAATCCGTAAGGTACTGCCAGAAAGGCGCGACCGTCGCCACCTCAAGGCGCTCGCCGGGCGAGTGCGCATCGCGAATCGTAGGACCGAAGGAAATGACCTCCAACTCACCCAGCCTGTGCTTCAGAACACCGCATTCCAGGCCCGCGTGGATCAGCTTGATTCGCGGCGGCTCCCCGAAACGCCGCTGGTAAACCTCGCAGGCGCGCTGCAGAAGCTGGCTGTCGGGATCCGGCACCCACCCGGGGTAGTTGAGGATTCTGGCTGTCGAGAAGCCACAGCTGTCAGACACCGACAACACCTTCGCTGTCAGCGACTCCGCCTCAGAGTCACGGAAATAGCGCAGGCTTAGCTCTATGTACAGCGCGCCGTCTTCCAATCGCGCTACACCCAGGTTACTGCTAAGCGAAGCCATTGTGCCTGCCTGGGCGGTAGCATAGCGCTCTACCCCATGCGGCAGCATGAGCAGTGCCCTGCACAACAGCGTCTGCGACTCCTCCGGCAGAACTCGCTCAACTCGCACGGATTCCATCGACAACTGCAGGGCGGCATCCGCCTCCGGCAGGTAACTTCGCCACACTTGCAGTAATTGGTCATTCAGCGCCCGCAGCGCGGGCAGCGCCCGCCCCGGGCAGGAAAACCGGACCCGGCCGTCCCTGGGAATCACGTTGTGCGCAATTCCTGCGTCGAGTTGGGCCAGCCTGACTCCGAGCAAGCCCGCTCGATTGAGCCAGTCAGCCAGCAGCTGGATGGCATTGCCGCGCTGCAAGTGGATGTCCAGCCCCGAGTGTCCGCCCGCCAGCCCGACCAGCGACAACTCGCCGCCCACATGGTCGTCCGGCACGAGGTCCAAACCAAACTCGCACTCCATGGACCAGCCACGACCACCGGTACAACCGATATACAGCTCCCCCCAGTCCTCTGTATCCAGATTGAGCAGGCGCTTTCCACACAGCAGCTCCGCATCGAGATGACGAGCGCCGCCCATACCTGTCTCCTCGTCAACAGTGAACAGAAGCTCCAGTGCGGGGTGCACCAGGTCACTGGCCGAGATCAGGGCCAGCGCCGCCGCACAGCCGATGCCGTTGTCGGCGCCCAGTGTGGTCCGGTCCGCAAGCAGCCAACCGTCCGCGAGCCTCAGCTGCAGCGGGTCGCGAGTAAAATCGTGAACCTTGTCGCGGGCCTGAACAGTCACCATATCCAGGTGATTCTGCACGATCACCGTATCGCGCTTCTCCATCCCGGGTGTGGCAGGCAGGTAGACTACAATGTTGCCAATCTCATCTATCGCCCAGCGAAGGTTTCTCGAATCGGCAACCGCGGCCACGTAGTCCCTGGCGCGGGCTTCCTGCCGGGAGGGCCTCGGAATTCGGCTGAGCGCCTGAAAGTGCTCCCACAGCGGCCCGTGCAAATCATCCAGAGTCTCTGCAGTCACGCGTCCGGCACTCCCTCTTTGTTCGCCACGCCCGTGCCGTCGACCCGTCGCAGCAGTCGGCTCCCGGCCAGTACGTAGGCTGCCTCTCCGCCATCCAGACCGAGAAAGTGCAGTGTTAGCCCGGGCTGCTGGTCGCTGCCTCCGGTGATAAAGCAGTGATCCCCGAGTGCCTGCAGGGGAGACGCCAAGCGGTCACCGATCTCGCTGTGGAAGTCGGCGTGCAGGGTTCCCTGCCGGTCGCTGATCTGCAGGGTGCCTCCCAGGTTCTGATAGCGGCCACAGTAGGGAGGAAAATCGCGGGGCTGTACCGCGCAGGCCGGCGCCGGGTGGGCCTGGATATCCAGACGTTGCGACAGCAGTTCCTCCTCGATTCTGGAGAAAAACGCAGCGCTGCGGCTATTGCTGAGCAGACAGATGGCAAACTCGTGCTCCGGGTATACATGGAGGTAGGCGAACTGCCCGATCGTTCCCCCATTGTGTCCGAACATGCGCCGCCCCGCAGTCTCCCCGAGATACCAGCCGAGCCCCCAGGCCGTGGCGCCCAGCGGAAAATGAGCCGGTAGTTGCAGCTGCGCTTGCCGCATCTCCTGTACCGAGCGCGCCGACAGCACCGAATCGCCAGGGGCCACCTTGCCGTCATACAGATGGCAACAGGCAAAGCGCATGAGGTCCGTCGCCGACATCATCAGCACCGCACCGGCAGGACCCAGGCCCGGCGGCAGAAAGCACCGGTCCGCAACCATGCTGAGCGCAGCGTCGTCCTGCCGCGGAACATGCCCGATGGCCGCGCTGTAGCGCGGCAGCTCTGCCGGGTCACAGACCGCCTCCGCCATGCCCAGCGGCCGGAAGATCCGCTCGCGCACAGCTACATGCCACGGCTGCCCGGTGAGAAGTTCCACCAGTAGCCCGGCAACGGTAAAACCGCTATTACAGTAGGAGAAGTACGCGCCGACGGGATGCAGCTGGGGCAGCAGGCGGCACTGTTCCACATACCTCGATACAGCCCCGCTCCAGCGCGGGTCATCCGGGAAGAAGTCTCCTTCCATGCCGCTGGTGTGACACAGTAACTGGCGCACGGTGATCAGTCGCGATGCATCCGCATCGGCAATGGCGAATCCCGGCAGGTAGCGCTGCACCGGACAGTCGAGATCCAGGCGTCCCTCATCCACCAGCTGCATGACCAGGGTCGCAGTAAATACCTTGCTGATCGATCCGATCTGGAACAGGGAGCCTGTGGACACCGGCACTCCAGTGTCCAGGTTGAGTACACCGGCGGCAGTCGACTCCAGTTCCCCCTTGGAGAACAGGGCCAGAGATGCGCCCACCACACCGTACTCACGCCTGCGTGCATCGAACCAGCTCTGCAGTGTGTCCTGATATGTCACCGGTTTGTTACCTCCATGTGATAACGGAATTTCAGCCTGCCTCGGTATCAGCCAAGTGGCCCATGCGGCGAGTCATTCCACGGGTACTTGTCCGCGGTATCGACCCGCACAAAGGGAATCTGCTGCATGATCGGGGCGATCGCTCCGGGCGCGGCCATATAGATAATCTCAGCCGCGATAGGCGCGAAAGCGCCGTGGAAGTGCTGGGTTGATTTCGGCACGATCACCTTGTAGCGCAGCGGATTGAGCCCGAAGTCAGACAGGATGCAGGGCGAGAAGCATTGCCCGCGTTCACTGCTGACGACAATGTCGATGCCCTCGCAGCGCAGCACAGCCGTATCACCGAGGGAGAACACGTAGTCCTCTCCCTGTCGCTGCGGGAAACAATGCTGATGGTTCCCGGCCAGCGCCACGACGACAGTGGTCAGGTCCAGGGGATCGCCGGACTCCGCACTCATCTTGCCCCCAAGTCGCACCCGGAGCCTCGCCCCTTCGCCCGCGGTCATGGCGAGCTTCACCACTTCGGGATCGTAGAGGACGGCAACCGCGGCGGGGGCCACCTTGTGTGCCAGCAGCCAGCGCAAGGCATGGGTGGAATCCGACGGCGCGCCGCCACCAGGATTATCAGCCTGGTCCGCAACTACCACCGGTCTGTGCGGGCTGGCCAGCGCTTTCGACATCGCTTCTTCCAGCGGCAGGGAGGCAAACTCCACCGTGCCCCTGAGGGCAAAGAACGCCAGCCCCAGTTCTCGTGCCAGCTCTGCTGCCAGCTCCGCAGCGTCGTCTGTTACCACCAGCAGCTGGCTGCCGGCATCCGCCACATCTCCCCAGGGAAAGCCGTGCCCGAGAGACACCGACAGTACGCCTTCCTGGGCCTCATGATCGACCATGCGCTGGACAAAATCGTGCATCGGTCCACCGGATGTGGGGTACATCCCGATCATTTTGCAATCGAACAGGGCCATGGTTGGACGTATCTCTCGCGCCCGGGTCCTGACTGCCAGATTAAACAGTTCCACCGCCCGATCATTGATATCAATGTGCGGATATTCCTTATAACAGATCATCAGGTCGGCGTGCTCCAGCATCGCCGCGCTGAAATGGCAGTGCAGATCCAGCTCCACCGCGATCACCACTGCCGGGCCAACGCATTGCCGGATGCGACTGATCAGGTCGCCCTCGCAGTCGTCGTAACCCTCCGCGGCCATGGCCCCGTGCAGGTCAAGCAACACCACATCGACATCCTCCGCCGACCGCAGGTCAGCGAGGATTTCATCGCGAAGCTTTTCATAGACACTGCGCACAACGCGACCGGAAGGCTCGGCGAAAGCGCTCAGGCTCAGCGTTAGCTGGTGCCCCTGTTCGAGACACAGCTGCTGCCAGGTTGTCAGGCAGCCCAGGCCATGAACCCGGTCGGGATCCGCGACAAAGTCCTCGCGGTGACACAGCCTGAAATGACGCTCACCCGTGGGGAAGGGCGAGAAGGTATTGGTTTCGGTATTGAATGCCGCGGCGAACATGTGCATGGCTTGAATATCCTTGTTTCGGGGCTTCTTCAGCGGCGCCACAGTCGCCCGCTCAGCCCCACAGTGCCGGGGCGAGTCCGGACACGCGACCTCCGCGGTAACTCAGCGCATGTTCGCGGTCCCGGGTCAGAAACAGTGCGCCGTCGAGATCGACGAAGTCGCACAACTGGGCGACCACAAGGCCCGGCGCCATCGCCAGCGATGTGCCCATCATGTTGCCCACCATCAAGCCCAGCTTGCGCTCCTTTGCCAGGGCCGCGAGATGGAGCGCCTCAGTGAGCCCGCCGGTCTTGTCCAGCTTGATGTTGATCATCTGGTAGCGCCGCGCGGCCTGTTCCAGTTCACCGCTGTGCAGGCAGGATTCGTCGGCACACAGCGGCAATGGCGGCTGGTAGCTTTCCAGCGCCTCGTCCGCACCTCGCGGGAGGGGCTGTTCGATCATCGCTACTCCAAGCTCCAGAAATCTGGGCGCCAGCTCGACCAGCTGGCTGTAGGTCCAGCCCTGGTTTACGTCCACCACAATCTGGGCCTCGGGACGCGCGCTGCGCACCGCCTGCATCCGTTCAAGTGGCAGTTCGGCGTCCAGCTTTACCTTGATGAAGTCCGTATCCAGTGACTGTGCCTTGCGCGCCATCGCCGCGGGAGTGCCAATACCCACCGTATTGACTGTAAATACCGGCTTCTGTCCGATTCCGGTCAGCGCCCAGACGGTTCTACCGGACAGCTTCGCCTCCAGGTCCCACAGGGCACAGTCAATCGCGTTACGCGCCCCGCCGGCGGGCAACAGGCTCTGCAGTTCCTCGCGCCCGCAGCCATCGGACAGCGCCTGCCTTACCGAGCTGGCCTGCTCGAACATGCTGATACCATTTTCCCCCAGATAGTACACACCCGACGCTTCACCCCGACCAAGGGCGCCATTCTCCGCAATCTGGACCTTCAGGACCTCCGAATGCTCGAAGACATGACCGGTAATCACAAATGGTTCCTGGAACGCCCATCGCTCAACACTTATCTCTATGTCGCGCATCCCGCACCCTCATCCCCTGTAGCTGGTTTCTTGTCGGTGACGGCGTCAAAATGCGCCGCCATGAAGTCTACAATCCGCTCGCATCCATCAATGATCGGATCGACACAGGGCAGGCCCAGCTCAGCGGTGAGTCTGTCGAGATAATCCCGGCGGCTCCCGGCGGGCAGCCCGGAGGTATTGATACTGACGCCCACGCAGGCAACCTCCGGACTGGTCAGGCGGGCGCAGCACAGGTTGTGTTCAATGCAGTCGGCGACAGAGGGCACCGAATAGTGAGGGCAGCCGTGAACGGTCTGCCGGCTGGCATCATGGCAGGCCACGATAGCGTCTGGCTGGGAGCCGTGCAGCAGGCCCAGACTCACCCCGGAATAGGCCGGATGGAACAGGGAACCCTGCCCCTCGATAACATCCCAGTGCGCGGCGGCATTGGCCGGGGACACCACCTCCGCCGCGCCGGCGATAAAATCCGCCACCACAGTATCAATGGGGATGCCCTCCCCGGCGATCATGATGCCGGTCTGCCCGGTAGCGCGAAAGCTGGCACTCAGGCCCCGCTCCCGCATGGCCCGGGTCAAGGCCAGGGCGGAGTATTTTTTCCCCACCGCACAATCGGTACCCACCATCAGCACCCGCCGGCCACTGCGTGGCGCCCCATTGCCCACCGGCAGGCCTGCAGGGGCCATACGCACGTTGATCAACCGCGCTCCCGAGCCCTGGGCAGCGGCCGCCAGGCCGGGGACGCTCTCCAGGGGCCTGTGCAGACCGCTGACGATATCCAGGCCCGCGCTCGCCGCCTCGCAGAAGCTGTCCACCCAGGCGTCCGAGATTCCCCCTCCCACGGGGGCGACTCCCAGCAGCAGACTCTGTACGCCCGCTTCCCGCGCCTCACTGATACTCATATCCGGCACGCCAAGGTCCAACTGGTTACCGGCGAAGCGCAGTTGCCCGGCAACAAGTTCCCGGCGCCACTGCACAATCCCGGCCCCGGTCTTGGCGTCTACCGGGTTGGTGGTATCACCGACAAAAACGAGATAGGGATTGCGCAGCCGCACACTGGTTGTCGCTGTCATGGTGAGACTTCCTTCTGGGACATTGGATTGATGATGTACAGCGGGCGTCACAGGCTCCCCTCGAAGGCAGCGCAAGAGTCCCCGTTCGTGACCCGGCGCAGCAGGCGAAAACCGATGGACAGATAGCGCGCCCGTCCAGCCGAGTCCTGGTCGAGAAAGGCGATGGTCTGCTGCGTGCTGCTGCGCGGCCAACGCGCGGCAAAGCAGTCGCTGTCGATGGGGGCGAGCCGGCTTGCAACAACAGTATCCGGCTGCGCAAGCTCGCAGCGCCGAGCGACGAGGCCATCGTCGCCGACAATAACCTCGATCCGCTGCGCCATGTTCTGGTAACAACCGACAAAGCGATCCGCAGGCCCGGCGGGCCCCGCGCCACGCGCATCGCGAGGCAGGGTGATTCCGGCAATACCGGACAACAGCTCGGCCTCAAGCTCCTCGTACAGGCCCATGCTGTCACTGTTGGTAAGGACAGCGAGCGCCAGCCCCCGGCGGGGAAAACACCGCAGATACGCGAGTTGACCCAAGGTGCCGCCGTAGTGGCTTACCACGGTCTCACCGTTGCTTCTGCCCACGATCCAGCCCAGACCCCAGTGGGTCATGGCAGGCGGAGAGTGGCGCGGCAAGGCGACCTGGGGTTGTTGCATCGCATCCCGGGAGACCGCCGACAGCAGCGTACCCGCCTGTTCGGAGGAGCCGTCCATATGGGCACGCGCGAAACCAAGGAGGTCCGTGGCCGACATCGACAGCACGGTACCCGCGGGAGCGTGGCTCAGAGGCAAGTAACACTTGGGGGCCACACAATGAGCAGAGTCCTCGCCCTCTCCTCTCAGGTGACCCATGGCCACGCGAAAGCGGAGGGCATCCGCCGGATCCACCAAGGCCTGCTGCAGGCCCAGCGGCTCGAGTATCCGCTCCTGCATCAGCCTTGCCCAGGGACGCCCGGTCACCACTTCGAGCAACCGTCCAACGATGGTGTAGCCGCTATTGCAGTAGGAAAAACGCTCTCCCACGGGGTGCAGCTGCGGCAATAGCCGGCAGCGCTCGACAAAGCCGGCGATGGACGGTCCGAAAGGATCATCCTCGGGGAAGAAATCACCCTCCAACCCGCTGGTGTGACACAGCAACTGACGGACCGTCACCTGCCGGCATGCCACTGCCTGCGCGGTGCACAGTTGCGGAAGGTAGGTTTGCACCGTCTGGTCCAGATCGACAAGACCCTCGTCGACCAGCTGCATGACCAGGGTCGCGGTAAAAACCTTGGTTATCGACCCGACCTGAAACAGCGAGTCGGCGGTGACCGGGACGAGGGTCTCACGACTGAGCACGCCACTGGCCGCGGTCTCCAGCACGCCCCCGTGGAGAATAGCCAGGGAGGCACCGACGACGCCGTGCCTGTGTCGCAGCTCGTCGAGAGTTGCCTGCAGATAGCTTGCCTGATTCTGTTCCATGTTTGCCACACTTCAGCGGACGATGCGGAAGAGCATGGCAGAGCTGTTCAGTGCAGGTGCTGCATATCGTCACGGAGTTTTAGCGGCAAGTCACTCTCGGTAACGGGCGGTCCGCCCGGGGCGCTACCGTTCAGCTGCAAAGGGTCGGACGCCAATGGGTCCGCCTGCAAGCGCGGTCAGTGGTCGGCCGGGTCGTGGAAGTCCGCGGCGAGGGTCAGCGACGCGCGGAAGAAAAACACCACGGATAGCGGCAGGAACACCACACTCATCAGCAGTGCCATCCGCAGCGAGTGCTGCTCGAAGAAAGGGTAGATCAGGTCACTCAAACCACCGATCAACAGCGGGCCGACACCCCCTCCGATCAGAGCGGAGAACATACCCAGCAGAGCCAGCCCCATGGCGCGATGCTCTGCCCCGCAGATGCCGAAGATACACGCGAAGATGCAGGGCGTCATCAGGCCGAGGAACAGTCCTGACAAGGCGCTCATCGCCACCACCAAGTATACCGAGTTCAGGGTGTACACCAGAATGTAGATCGGTACGTTGAGCAGAATGATCGCGCAGGGAAACAGCAGGTAGCCGCGGGCGCTGCGGGCGCCGATAAAGTTTGCCACGTAGCCACCCAGCAGAGTACCGATGATCGTGGCGCCGCCGACCGCGATACTGAATATCCCCGCGATCTCGTCCAATGGCAACTCGAAGGTCCGCACGAGGTAGCTGATGCTCCACTGGGAGCTGCCCTGGCCAAACAGGCCGAACACCGTGAAACCGACGATGCAGTGAAAGAAACTGGGACGCACAAGCAGAGTTTTGGCAGTGAGGAGCAGGTCCTTGCCAAAGGCCTCCGAGAACGATGGCAGGCGGCAGTGCTGGCGCGTCTCGCGCAAGGTGAACCTGATCAACACGGCGAGAAATATCCCCGGTATGCCCATCACCAGGAACGCAACCCGCCAGCCCCAGACGGAGGCGAGCGCCGCCCCACCCCACATACCGACTACACCACCGATGCTGGCTCCCACCAGGAACAGCGCAGTGGCCACCCCGCCCTTGCGGATTCGGAACAGTTCGCTCAACAGCGACAATGCCGCCGGATTACCGCCGGCTTCGCCGATACCCACGCCCACCCGGGTCAGGAACAGCTGGATGAAATTCTGCGCTCCCGCGGCCAGGGCGGTCATCAGGCTCCACAAGCCGACCGTGAACGACAGGAGCTTCGGTCGACTGCCGAGATCCGCCCAGCGCGCAAAGGGAATGCCGAGAGTGGCGTAAAACACTGAAAAAGCCACCCCCGAAATGAGCCCCAGCTGCAGGTCACTCAGCTGCAGTTCGTCCTTGATCGGCTCCAGCAAAGCCACCAGGATCGAGCGGTCGATCGCATTGAAAACGGACACCAGGACCAGCAGGGTCAGCGCGTAACGCAAATAGGCCCTACCCGCCAACTCGTCTGCCTGGCCCTGTTCGACAGGCAGAGGCTGCATCGCTGCGCTGGATTCACTCATGGTACAGGGCTCCCGTTCCTCTCGCCGCTACACTGCAGCAACGTGCCTGCAAGCTCGCTGCGACGCTCTCCGGATACAGCGCAATGGAACTCATAAGTCCGACAGTGACCGGGACGCGTTGCGCACGCGCGACAGGTCCAGGAGCCAGATTTCCTGCCACTGCCGGCTCAGCCCCGGCAGGACCCCCCCGTGCTGGTCCGCGCCCCGCCCGCGAAGATGGCGGTCGAGGAAGGCGACGCAGGCAGCCGATGTGAGCGCTACCATGCGCTCCCCCGAGATGGTGCCGAGGCCCGACAGCCAGCGCAACAGGCGCCCCCGGAACACCGTGGAATCGGTGAAATCCATGTGGGCGGAGCCATCCACCAGCGCTCGCTCCACCCCCGGCGTCTGGCCGGCGACATGGTGCGGTTCGTAGTGAAAATCGTTGAACCCCCCCTGTTCCGCCATCGGCAGGGCATTGGAGTGCAACATCAGCAGCGGTACCCGGCATGGGGCGTTCACCAGCGCAGTATCAACCTGACCTCCATCGAGGTTGATCACCGCCGCCACGCGGCCATCCTCCTGCGCCAGGGTGGCGCTGACCGAGCCGCCGAAGGACATGCCACAGGCCCCAACCCGGCTGAAATTAGCCACCGCCACGAGATCCTCGCAGGGTGGCTCACAGGCGCCGGCGCTGAGGTCATCGAGGCAGCGCCGGGAGTCGCTGACCCAGGTGTCGCTCAACGCCTTCATCCCGGCATCGCTGGACCAGCCCAGGGTCGCCCGCTTGCGTTCCTCAGGGCTACCCGCACCCAGAACGCCCATGGCGAGATCCAGCAAACCCGGGCGGGCAATGGTCCGCAGGCAGTCCTCTGCCAGCACCGCGCCACTGCCATCGGGATAGCACAACGCCGCGGTTGAGCCAGGGTGCGCCAGGGATACGACCAGATAGCCGTGGCTGGCCAGTTCCTCGCAAAGCTGGGTATTGCTAGCCACCAGGCACCCGAAGCCGTGGGAAAACAACACTAACGGCAGCTCGTCCTCGGCAGCGGCAAGCGGCGCCGCGCCCTCATGGGACCAGGTTTGAATGGCGGCCAGGCGCCTGACCATCGACCGGTTGTAGCCCAGGGCCTGCATCAGTCCGGCTTCCATTACCGGGTATTCTTCCTTCGTCAGATAAGCGCGCCGCTCCACACCGGCGACCGATCCGGCGGGATACCAGATTCGCGCCATCAGCTTGCGCGAATTGTCGCCACACTGGATATCGCGGACTCCCACCGGGTGGCGTCCCGTGGGGCGCGCAAACCGGGGCACGGGAAAGAAGGTCTCCGGCGCCACGCGCACTGCCAGACGCACCATCGGCAGCAGCAGCTTTTGCAGCAACACCATCAGCCGCAGTTTCATCGCGAACCTCGACGGGTCATGGCGGCGTTTGCATACCTGTGCATCGGTAGGTATTCCCTCTCTGGTGGCACGAGATACAGTGGCCCAGCTTGTCATCCATGCCCCAGAAACATTTAGCCGGACGTCACAATCTTGTTGCACGATGTCACGCAGAGGCACTTCCAGCCCCGCATCCGGGGGCGTTTACTGGATTTTGCTGCGGTTTTGCGCAATAGTTTAGCGGTGCGACGCCAACAAGTGGTAGCAACCATGAGTGCATTCCATACGCCAACGGTCTCCATACCCCCGGGAGAGTGGCCTTCCAACAGCCAGATTATCGAAGCTACGCCCCCCGTCTATGCCCGCCAGAGCCTGGAATCACTGTTCCTGAGAGGAAAGTCACAAGGGTTTGTCACCTATATCCCGATCAGCGACCAGTGCCTGGTGCAGATCATCAGCGGCCAGCTGAAAACGCCCTACTGGGACAGATGCATTGCCGAGGACTGGGTTGGCTTTCAGTTCGCCCTGGACGGGGAGCATACCACTGTCGTTGATGGCTATGGCCAGATGCAGTTTTCCGGCCCGCGGTTCAGCATGTGTGCCAATACCGACGCCATCCGCGTGGCCAAGTGCTATGCGGCAGATTGCAACATCAGCTACGTGAACATCGTCGCCAGACCACAGTTCCTGCTGGACCAGTTTGGCGTGGACGAGCAGCGGCTTCCCGATACAATCCAGGCGATGCTCCGCGGGGAGCAGGCCCACTATTTCAGCAGGACCCAGCCGCTCACCGCCGCCATGCTCAGCGCCGCCCGGGAGCTGACCCAGTCGCGCTACGAGGGCAAGCTGCAGCAAACCTTCGCCAAGGTGAAGTCGCTGGAGCTCCTGTGCCTGGCCATTGAAGCCATGACCCTGGTGGGCGAACCCGACTCGCGGCGCCTGCGCCTGAGCGACTACGATATCCGGCTGCTGCACCGGGTGCGGGACGAGCTCGCCACCAGCTATACCTCACCGCTTTCCCTGGCGGATATGAGTCGGCATATCGGCATGAACCGCAATAAGCTGTCGCTGGGCTTCAAGGCCCTGTTTGGCAGTGGCGTCTACGAGTACTGCCAGCAACTGCGAATGCAACGCGCGCGGACGCTGTTGCAGCAGGGCCGCCTCTCCGTGCTGGAGGTCGCCCTCGATGTCGGCTTTCAGAACCAGTCCAGCTTCAGCCGCGCCTACAAACAGTTTTACGGCTGCGCACCCAGCCAGGATCTGGCGCACTAGAACGCCTGAAAAGCCCCTCCAGAGGGGCTTTTTTAGGGTTCGCGTTTATCCTGTGCGCCGGACGGCGATCAGAAGGTGATATTGAAGTCTATGCCATAGCTGCGCGGCACACTGTACTGGGCAGTCATGTTGATGACTTCGTTGCCAAAGACATTGATATCGTCTTCATCCAGCAGGTTCTTGACCCAGAACGACACACTGCTGACGGCTGAGCCCATGGGGATCTCCATGACGCCGGCACGTGCGTTCAGCAGCCAGTAGGCATCGCGCTGGGACAGGCGGTCAGCCTCAGCGAAACCGCTGGCAAACGCCGTATTCTCGCCATCCGCCAAGTAGCGGCTGTCTAGCCGCATGAACGGTGCACCGCCCAGCAGCTGCCGGCCAAAATCGTATTGCAGGGAGATTCTGGCGTTGAAATCCGGTGCCCTGATCGGCCGCACATCGTCGGCAACATTGACGCCGTTGCGAATGTACTCCTTGTACTCGTAATCGTAGGCACCCAGCGTCGTGCTCAGGGTCAGACCGGCGCCGAGAATGGCGTCCATCTCGATCTCGACGCCTGTGATCTCCACTTTGCCGGCATTCTCGAAGCTCTGCTTGCCGTCCTCGAAGAGCTGTACCTGCAGGTCTTCGTAATCCATGAAGAAGGCCGCCGCATTCAGCCGCAGGCGATTTTCCAGGAACTGTGACTTGACCCCCAGCTCATAGTTGGTGATCGACTCGGGTTCATAGGAAATGCCATTGAGGATGCCGCCGGCGACAAACCCGGTACTGACTTTCGCATAGGACATCACGTCGTCGGCCCAGTTGTAACTGAGCACCACATTGTAATTGGTCTCGCCGTAGCTGAGCTTGTACACCCCCTCCGCCAGATTGCCGCCGCCCGATGTCGCACTGATATCGACCAGATCGATTTCACGGTCGTCTTCGGTGCGGCGGATGCCGAGCGTGACATCCAGCTTCTCGGTGGCGTGCAGGGTGCCCTCGGCGAAGACCGCCCAGGAACTGTTGTCGGTATCGGTTGAATTCACCCCGCTGCCAAACACGGCGTCGAACGGTGTGGGTATCACGACACCGTTGGCAACCGGCTGCAAGACCCCCAGTACATTGCGCGCTTCGGCTTCCTCCTGGAAGTAAAACACCCCACCCACAAGAGTGTACCGGTCCGTGGCCCAGGTCAGCTGCAGCTCTTCACTGAACTGCTCCTGTTCCAGTGCCCGGGCGGTAAGCAGGGTGAAGAGATAGTCGTTGGGACCAGGGGGATTGGCGAGGATACCGCCGACATCGCCCTGGAACAGCGCACCGAGTTGAGCGGCGGTAAACTTCCAGCCGCCCGTGGCACCGAGGTCGTAGATGGCCGGGCGCTGGTTCATCTCCCGATAGGCAGTGATGCTTTTCAGGCTCAGCGTGTCATTGATCTCCCAGTTCAGGGTGATGTTGTGACCCTGGACCAGCAGGGGCTCGGCACTGGTGGCGGCCGCGACATCTTTCAGCGGCGTGGTGCTCAGGTTGGTGATACCGCCATAGAGGGGCTGGAACTGGTTGATGCCTGCCACCAGAGGCGCCGTAGCACCAATAATGCCCAGCTGCTGCACGGGTGCACCGACAGTGACGCTGTCGGTGTAGTCAAAGCGGTAGTCCACGGTAACCGCGTCAAAATCAAGATTCGCCGCCAGCATGAAGGCTTCAACATTCTTGCTGCCCAGGTTTTCTGCGTAGGTGAGCACGCCCATTTCCGGGTTGCGCAGGCGCAGGTCCAGCGTGCGCCCGGCAATCAGGTTATCGGAATAACCGTCGTTCTTGTCGTACAGGTAGCTGAGTTTAACACTCAGGGGGCCCGTCGAGGGCAGGTTCAGGATAGTGCGAAAGCGCTGGGCGTTGAAGTTGCCCACGGACACATCCTGGGAAAGCCCGAACTCGCCGGTTGGCGCCGCGGTGGTAATACTGATTGCGCCGCCGGTGGCGTTGCGCCCGAACAGAGTGCCCTGGGGGCCACGCAACACTTCCACCCGCTCGATATCCGCCATGTCAAAAATGGAGCCAATGGTGCGCCCGATGTAAACGCCATCCAGGTAAGTGGCAATCTTGGGGTCTACCTCGGCAGCGGATACGCCGGAGGAAGCGCCGCGGATATTGATCTGCGGGACCGTGCCCCGCCCCTGGTTCTGGACGTTCAGGTTCGGCGCCAGGTTACTCAGGTCCTCGGTGTTGGTGACCCGGAACATATTCAGGGTCTGGGCGTTGAGGGCGGTGACCGCGATCGGCACGCTCTGCAGGTTCTGCTCGCGCTTTTGCGCGGTGACGATGATCTCCTCCAGCGCCGCGCTGCGCTGGACTTCCTGGCCGGTGGCAGCACCGCTGACCACCAGAGCAATGGAGGAGGCCAGCAGGGACAGGGATGAATAATGGCGCATGGGGTGAAGCTCCTTGAATTTAAATTATGTTTATTAATATTCTGACTGTATCCCGGTTTTCCGTCCCCACACCACCCTGAACAAGGGCGCCATCCAACGTGCAGCCGGAGAGTACAAATAACTGGTATCACCGCGGTATTGAGCCCGCCCCGGCAGCCAACGGCCCGCTGGTGTAACCGTAAGACTTCAGCAAGCCCGCGAGGGTGGGACCCCGGGCTGCAGCCCCGTTGTCGCGCCGGGGACGCCGATCCTGGTAAGCCCGGCACCGATGGGGTACTGGCCGGTGGTGTTTGCGCTTGGCAAGGGTGCGCCTCTATAGTGAAGGGGTATTCACTGCGGAGAGCCAGCATGGCCAAAAGTGTCACGCAGGAGAGAATCAAGCGCCTGGAGCAACACCTCAAGCAGGAAAACCCGGTCCTGGCCGGCTGTGTCAAGAGCTTCCAGAAACTGGACCGTATCGCCCGCAAGCTCGGCTTGATGGACCCCGATGAGTCCTATGCCACCCAGGTCTCCTGGTGGCCGGTGATCTCGGTGCTGGGTACCTACTCCGCCGGCAAGTCCACGTTCATGAACCAGTACGTGGGTCAGGAACTGCAGCGCACGGGCAATCAGGCGGTAGACGACAAGTTTACCGTGATCTGCTTTGGCACCGGTGCCGACGCGACCTCGCTGCCGGGACTGGCGCTGGACAGTGACCCGAGATTTCCGTTCTACCAGATCAGCCGCGACATCGACGGCGTAGCCGCAGGCGAGGGTCGCCGCGTGGACTCCTACCTGCAGCTGAAAACTGTTCCTGCGGAGTCGCTGCGCGGCAAGATATTCATCGACTCGCCTGGTTTCGACGCCGACATGCAGCGCAACTCAACCCTGCTGATTACCGACCACATCATCGACCTGTCCGACCTGGTGCTGGTTTTTTTCGATGCGCGCCACCCCGAGCCCGGGGCGATGGCAGACACCCTCAAGCACCTCGTGGGCAATACCGTACAGCGCCCGGACTCCACCAAGTTCCTCTACATTCTGAACCAGATCGACAATACCGCAAGGGAAGACAACCCGGAGGAAGTGGTCGCAGCCTGGCAGCGGGCCCTGGCCCAGCAGGGCCTGACCGCAGGCCGTTTCTATCGCATCTACGCCCGCGATGTGACGCTCCAGGTCGATGATCCACAGGTGAAGGAGCGCCTGGAGCGCAAGCGGGACGAAGACCTGAGCGACATCGAAGCGCGCATCCGTCAGGTCGAGGTGGAGCGCGCCTATCGGGTGGTTGGGGTACTGGAGAAAACCGCCAAGCATATTCGCGATGTACTGGTCCCCCGGCTGACCGATGCCCGTCGCAGCTGGCGCCGTCGCACCCTCTGGCTCAGCGGCTCGGTATTCACCCTGCTGGCAGGGCTGCTGTTGTGGTGGAGCTGGCAGGGGGGCCACTGGGAGGGCTTCTACCTGATGCCTTTCGCCCGGCTGGACGTGGAAATACAGCTTGCAGTGCTGCTGATCGCCGCGATGCTGGTTCTGGTTGTGCACAGCAAGCTCCGCGAGCTGGCGGGCCGCAGCGTGCTGCGACGCTTGCAGCGCAGTGAAGAGCCGACCCGGGACCGCATGGCAGCGGAGCGGGCTTTCGCCTGGAACATCAAGGCCTGGTGGGGCTCGCTGGCCAGCGCGTCGCCGCGCGGCTGGGGACCACTGCAGCGACGCAAGCTGGCAAAGGTGCTGGCGGAAGCCGACGACTTTGTGCAGTCGCTGAACGATCAGTACGCCAGCCCGTCGGGCACCCCGGACGCTTAGCCGGGTGGGCTGCCTGGCGGGCCGAAGTCCCGGTCTGCATTGATGCTTGGCGCGGGTGACTACGTCATTCTGGAGGATCCGACAACCCTCAATAACCGTTGTCGGATCCGATTCTCTCGCCCCCTCAGAAAACGATCGTCACCTCGTTGGAGCAGTCATCACTGTCATCACAGACCTGATAGCTGTAGCTGCCGCCACCCTTGCCAAGCGAATCCAGCTATCCGGTTTCGCCACTGATGGTGAAAACCGGCACGCCATTGCGAAGCAGGTTACCGGAGGTCAGGCCCTGCCAGTTCAGGTCTACCGTCTTTTCCCCTTTGACCTTGTAGCCATTCCCCGTCAGTTCGATAGACGATGCCGCCAAGGTTGTCACGCTGGCAGTGGCCTCCGCGCTCTCGCCAGTCGCGTTGAATACTACCACCGTGTAGTCATCGCCGGTATCCGGAAGCAGGTCGCGGTCGACAAACACCGTTTCACCCGCCCCCACATTGCCGGCGGACTGCCAGGCGCCACCAGCCACTGAGCGTCGAATACGGAATCCGTATTCATCGTCGGACCGATCCTCCCAGGTCAACTCCACTGCGGAGGATGACAGGGCCTCCGCCGCCAACAGGGCAGGCGCTGCCGGCGCGGTATCCGCGCTACCATCATCGCTGACGGAGCGCACGCGCAGGGCATCGTCGGTGGGTCGATTTTGGGCGGCATTCAACATCTCATTCTTTGTAATCAGGACACACTTGTCGCTCTCGAATAGGCGGCGATCCTGTTGGTGATTTTCGTGGACCACATCAATTGCGCTACGCGATATCCCCACGATCTCCCATGCGTTCCAAACTCTGACCATCTGAGCAATTGCGCCGTCAAGTGTTCGCCTCTTCTGCTGAGTATTGAGCCCGTCAGCCATGAAAATGGCCTCATAAATCCGCTGAAAATCCTCTTTACGCGTACAGTCCATCAGTTCCATCCTGCCGATCCGCTCCGTGTGTCGTTTCTACCAGAATGCCTGCAATGCTCAATTATAATAGATACTGGAGTCGGCATAGTCCTTTTTTGGAATGTCGCGCTCCTCTTCGGCTCGGCGCAATTCGGCCCTGAGTTTGAGGATTTCGCTTTTGGCTTCCAATAATTGTGCGGCCTGCTCGTCGGTTTTATTCGGCTTAACCGCCTTCACCCACTTGTGCAGACTATCGCTGGATACGCCGAGTCTATCGGCAACTTCTGCGACGGATCGGCCGTGGTCTACGACTTGGCGAACGGCTTCGTCGTTGAATTCGGGGCTATATTTTTGCCTGCTCATATGACTTCCTCCTGTTGCTATAGAATAGGCCAGGAGTGTCATCTAAACTCGGGGAAGTCCATCCATTGCGGAGATCCGTCCGCTTTTCTGGTGCACGAGTTTGGGCAGTATCTCTACCCGTGTCTCCAATGAAATCCAGATAAACTTGAATTGGCAAATTCATCGAACACCATGTTTAGCGGGCGGAATTGAATATCTTTATTGCGGTATAGGAATCAAGCCCTTCCTGGCCAAAACAAACACCGAGCCCTGAGCTTTTTATGCCGCCTAATGGAACATGTGGTGCAATATCAGAATGCTTGTTAATGTAAACTGTTCCCGCTTCCAGTTTGTTCGCGACCTCTCTCAGCAAGGATTCTTCCTGCCCCCACACTGAGGCACAAAGACCAAACTCCGTGTTATTTGCTTCCGCAATCACATCCTCGAGATTCTGGTAGCGAATGACCGGCAGCGCAGGACCAAACTGTTCTTCATCTACTATCCTCATTCCCGGAACAGCCTCGGCTACAATAGTAGGCGGATAAAAGTAGTTTTCTCCATTCAATGCCTTGCCGCCACAAAGAATATTTGCGCCCTCAGCGTGAGCGTCATCCACCAATGAAATAACCTTTTCATACTGTACTTGGTTTTGTAGTGGACCTAATGTGCTCGTCTCGAGTTGTCCATCTCCTACCGGATTTCTGAGGCATAGATCAACGAGCGCATTACAAACATTCCCATAATCTTTCTCGTGAACATAAAGCCGCTTCAGCGCTGCACATGTTTGCCCGGAATTCATCATAGCACCCCAGAAAAGGCGCTCAATAAAACTGGAAATGTCTGATCCAGGAAGAACGATTCCTGCGTCGTTCCCTCCAAGCTCTAACGTGATCGGTGTGATTTTGGCAGAAGCGCTAGCCATCACCTTCTTCCCCGTCGCGACCGATCCAGTGAATACAATCTTTTTGATCAGTTCATGCTTCGTCAGCTCAGCGCCCAGGTCGTCGCCGCCGGATAGAACGTTAACCACGCCTTTCGGTAGAACGTCATTCATCAGTTGAACGAGCCTAAGTGTGCTTAAGGGAGTATAGGGTGATGGCTTTATAACGACCGTATTCCCGGTACGTATTGCCGGTAAGATATGCGCCACCCCCAGGAGTAGAGGCCAGTTCCAGGGTGTAATCGATGCTACTACGCCCATACCTGTACGACGCTGTTCGATGAAACTATCTGCACTATCTTCCAAGACTTTTGATTCTATGGAGGTACTGGCCATATGTTTGGCCCACTGAACGCACCCATTTACTTCAAACCTGGAACCAAAGCCATTGAGAGGCTTGCCTTGTTCGGCAGTGATAAGTTGGGCTAACTCCTCAGCGTTGTTACTTATCACAGTTGCTATATCATGGCACGCCGCAACACGGGCACTATCCTCTGAGGGATTCCATTGTTGGAAAGCATTATGAGCAGACTGCACAGCCTGGTGCAGGTTAATTGAACTCGCAACGGGCGCGAGTCCGACGGTACTTGTAGTCGAAGCGGGATTTTTTACTTCCTTATACGTCTTCGAGTTCAATACTTCGCCGTTGATTACCATCTCATACTTGTTCATAAACGCTTACTCCTGGTAGTTAGCAGCCTGTGGGGTATTGGAATGTTCTACAGAAGGAGCTACGGTAATCTCGATCAAGCTAACGCCTGAATGATCATTCGCTTCGCGCACTGCTTCCGGTATACATTGAGGATCATCGATTTTTATAGCATGCACACCCATCGATGCCGCCAGGGCGATGAAGTTAACGGCAGGATCCGATATATCCATGCCGATAAATCGTTCCTCTCCCTGGTTCGGATAGTGCCCCCGAAGGAAATTTTTCAAAATCCCATACTCTGAATTGTTAGCTACTATGAAAGTCATAGATAGCTTTTTGTGCGCTGCAGTCCAGATCGCCTGCGGACTGTACATAGCGGCTCCGTCGCCCACAATACATATCGTTTTTGATTGTCGCTCACTTAATGCAATACCAACGGCCGCGGGCATGGCCCACCCTAGCCCACCTCCTTTGGAAAAATTGTACTGAAGGCGTTTGGATGTCTTGATATACTTCCTCAGATAGACACCCATTGAAGGGGCTTCTTCCACAATAATGGCGTCATCCTGAATCGAACTTGCTATGTAGTATGCTGCGGTTTCCGGGTGCATCGGTTTTCTAGTCATCTGCGCCTGGACACGCTCTATATTAGTTTGGTCTTCCTCACGTCGAGCACGTTCTCTTTCTTCTAATCGAACCTTCGCCGTAACTCGCTCACCCAGGTAGTCATCCAACCTTTCAAGACTTGCTTTTATATTTCCTACAAAACCTCCTGATGTTTCATAGGTGTAGGCAACCGTGGAACTGTCTGCGCTAAGATGGAGTATCTCAGTATGCTCTGGGATCGGAGAGCCCGAATAGATCAAGCCCATGAACCCTCTGTCTCCGATAACAAATACTTTCTTGTACGGTTCTAGAAGTTCCCTTATCTCTTCTGCGGAGGGCGACATCATCGATACCCAGAGTGGATGGGACGTGGGGAACACTACGCTGTCGTGAACTGGAGCACCAAAGACATCGCATCCCAGCTTCTCTACGATTGTTACCACCTCGGTCAATGCGTCAGCACGGGATATCTCATCACAAGCGATTACGGCAATTTCGCTAGGTCCACAATCCAGCAAACTATCAGCTAGCAGATCCATCCCTACAGCTAGCGGCAAGTCATAGACATGTGATTTTGCTGGAATTGGGCTACTACTCGGTTCGTCCATAAAGTGAAATGGCAGAGACAGAAAAACGGGCCCCTTTGGGTGGGTATTTGCGTCCTTGAATGCCCTTCTCAAAACGGGACCGATTTCATCTACCGTTCTTATTTCATGTGCCCATTTTGTAAACGGCTTCGCCATACCGACAAGATCACCGCTTAACCATGGATCGTCCACTATATGTCGATAATCCTGTTGGCCGGCTGTTACTACAAGAGGTGAGTGCATATACGCGGCATTTGTCAACGCGCCCATTGCATTGCCTAAGCCGGCCGAAGCGTGGAGATTAACGAATGCAGGGCGGTTCGTAGCGCGGGCGTACCCATCAGCCATCCCCAGTGCCGATGCCTCCTGCAGTGCCAGGACATACTCGAGATCGCACTCCCTAATAATACGATCGATTAATGAAAGCTCTGTTGTGCCCGGATTGCCAAATATATAGCGTACATTCTCAGTTTTAAGAATCTCTATTATGATATCGCGGCCAAGAATCATGTTTTCAAACTCCACACCTGTGTGTACCAGTACAATTTTGTAAGCGTTTTCACGTCGCTTACACACTTAACCACTGCTCTTAACACGGATTTTTATCACAGCGAAACATCGACCAATCGACTGTCTTGACATGGTCAAGGAAAACTGTAGCATTACCATCTCATATGAGACTACTCTATATTAATACTTCATACTGTCAATTGTAGAAAACACAGATATTGAGGCATGCAGTTCAGTGGCAGATTCATAATGAGGTATTCGTTGCATACAGGGGCCAGTATGTATCCCCTTAGCTAGAACAAGGGTTTGGCGTAAAGCTCACAGGAGATGATTGTGAGAGAAGTTAGAAAACATCTATGCGAAAAGGATGGACTTTTTCTTTCGGGGGTGCGCGCCGCATACTCACCGATGCCACTGGATATGCACAACTTTATTCGCCGGGTCGAAGTATGGACGTATCTTCTGGAGAGGCAAGACTCTTTAACCGCTTTCTCCGCCCGGTTTTATGCGCGCAGATGCATACATGATTACCCGCACATATGAGATCCACACGTTTCTGGGAAGATTCTATGATTTCCATCAATCAAGTTACTAGCGTATTCGAGTACTTTTGTAAGAGTGCAAGTACATACCCTGAGGCAGACTTTCTCCACGTGCCTTATGAGGCTTGCAAAGACTACTCTTCAACTTCCATTGAGATGACATACGCTGAAGCATATGACTATGTGAAGCGTGTGCAAGCATGGTACGAATCCTCTGGAATCAAGCCTGGCCATAGAGTTGCGTTATCGCTGGAGAACAGGCCTGTGTTCTTCATTCATTTTCTTGCGCTGAACGCCATCGATGTTAGTATTGTTCCCATCAACCCCGATCTTTCGATCTCTTCCACGGCATATATTCTGGAAGACAGTAGTGCATCGGTCGTCTTAGCAATACATTCTCAAGTCGATAAGCTCAGAGCTTCACTGTCGCGTATTTCGTCCAACGCTACTTTAGTTACTCTTACCAATATGTTTAACGATGTGCCCGAGCAGACCATTTCTGTCTGCCGTGATGGTTCAGCTCCCTCCGGAGAGGCGAGTCTTCTATACACATCAGGTACAACAGGCAAGCCAAAGGGATGTATCCTCTCCAATGAATATTTTCTAGGCGTTGCTGGCTGGTATCTTTCACAGGAAGGCTACTGCAAGCTCGAACAAGCTTGTGAGCGACTCATTTCCCCACTTCCTGTATACCACTCAAACGCCTTGGCATGGTCTTTCGTCTCGATGATAGGGTGTGGTGGTTGTATTGTCATGTTAGATCGCTTCCATCCTTCATCTTGGTGGCCCAGTGTTGTGGACTCACGCGCCACGATCATCCATTACCTTGGCGTAATGCCTGCCATTCTGCTGAGCATGGAAGCAAAAGGCGACCAAAACTATGGCCGTCAAGTAAAGTTTGGTTTCGGGGCCGGGGTCGACCCACGACATCACAGAGCTTTTGAAGACCGCTTTGGATTCCCACTTATCGAAGCATGGGCAATGACAGAAACCGGAGCTGGAGCAGTAGTCGCGGCCACAGTTGAGCCTAGACATGTAGGCATGCGCTGCTTTGGGCGACCCGGAGCGGATCTGGACTATCGAATCCTCGACGAGGATGGCAACGATGTAGACTCGAACGAGAGTGGTCACTTTGTCGTTAGAAGGAATGCGGAACCCTACGCAAAATATTTCTTCGATGGATATCATAACAATCCGG
>NZ_JAVKCQ010000035.1:0-4958 GCF_040222615.1 Haliea sp. | reverse complement strand
CGATCGCAGTGAGCGCCGCGCCGCCCGCCTGAGCAAGCTCTATCGGGCCCTGAGCGAGATGAACCAGGCCATCGTGCGGATGGACAGTGAGCGCGACCTGATGCCCCTGGTGTGTCGCGTAGCAGTCGAGTATGGCGACATGAGGATGGCCTGGGTGGGCCGGGTGGATGCGAACTCGGGGGTGATCACCAAGGTTGCCAGCGGCGGTGAGGGCAGGGATTACCTCGATAGTCTCGTGCTCTCTGCTCGAGTGGAGGAACCGGGCGGCGGCGGGCCCACCGGGACGGCCGTGCGCGAAAACCGGCCGGTGATTATCAACGATTATCTGCACTCGCCGCTGACACAGCCCTGGCATGAGCGCGCCCGCAAGTATGGCTGGCGTTCGGCCGCCGCATTCCCGATACAGCGCGGTGGCGTGCAGTTCGCCGTGCTTAATGTTTATCATCGCAAGCAGAATTCCTTCGACCGGGGCACCATAAACCTGCTGCAGGAGATGGCCGCCGACATCAGTTTCGCGCTGGACAATTTCGACCGCGAGCAGCAGCGGGCCAGTTACCAGCGGGCGGTTCGGGAGAGCGAAGCCCTGCTGTCGACGGTGCTGGAGAATGTCGGTGCCTGTATCTACCTCAAGGGTCTTGATGGCAGGTACCTGTTTGCGAACCAGCAGACGCTGAATCTGTTCGGCCTGCCGAAAGAGGAGGTGATTGGTCGTGGTGATGACCAGTTCTTCGACGAACGCACCCTGGCGCGGGTACTGGAGGGCGACCGCCGAGCGCTGGAATCCGGCGAGCCGCAAGAACTGGAGGAGGCTGTCGCGGTCAGCAGTGGCAAGATTCACGTCTTCTGGTCAGTCAAGATTCCCCTGCGGGATGAGACAGGTGAGATCTACGCGCTCTGCTGTATCTCCACCGATATTACAGAGCACCGGGACAATCGCGAACGTATCCGCTTCCTGAGTGATTACGATGCCCTCACCGGCCTCCCCAACCGGGAGCTGCTGCGGGAGAAAGCGCGAATTGCCCTGAACGCGGCGAAGGCGGGGGGCAGCGAAGTCTCACTGCTGTACATCGATATCGACCGCTTCCAGATCATCAATGATTCCCTTGGCCTGGCGACCGGAGACATGGTGCTGAAGCAGCTTTCTGCGCGCCTCACCGCTGAATTCAGCCTGGATGCGACCCTGTGCCGCATGGGTGGCGATGAGTTTTCCCTGCTCCTGCCGGGCACCGATGCGGCGCAGGCGATGGCAATGGCGAAGCGTTTGCTGGCACTCGTGGCCGAGCCGCTGCAGGTCGGCAGGCACCGCCTCAACCTTACCGCCAGTATTGGTGTTGCCTGCTTTCCCCGCCACGGTCGGGACCTGGATCAACTTGTCCAGTCCGCCGACGCGGCTCTGTCACGGGCCAAGCAGGGAGGTCGCAATACGTTCAGCCTGTTTGTCGAGGAAATGCGCGCCCGGGCCAGTGAGGCCCTGCTCATTGAGAGTGAGCTGCGCCTTGCCCTCGCCAACAAGCTGTTGTCCCTGCACTATCAACCGCAGGTCAGTATGGCAACCGGCGAGATTACCGGGGTGGAGGCCCTGGTTCGCTGGCATCACCCCGAAATCGGCTACATCTCGCCGGCCCGCTTCATTCCCATTGCGGAAGAAAGCGGGCTTATTCTGGATATCGGCAACTGGGTGCTGCGCACGGCCATCGCCCAGCAGGCCAGCTGGCGGGCCGCGGGGCTGGCGGTCGCCTCGGTTGCCGTCAATCTGTCGGCGGTACAGATCTATCGCGATGACTTCGCGGCCATGGTCGTCGGTTTGCTGGAGGAGCACGGCCTGCCCACTAATATGCTTGACCTCGAGCTTACCGAACGTATTGCGATGGAGAACTCCAACAAGACCCTGGGAACACTCACTGAACTCAATGACCGCGGCGTAGTGCTGTCAATTGACGACTTTGGTACCGGGTATTCGTCCCTCAGCTACCTCAAGCGCTACCCGGTGCAAAAGCTGAAGATTGACAAGAGCTTCGTCGACGGCCTGGCGGACGATGCCGAGGACCAGGCGATCGTGTTGGCCATCATCGGTATCGCCCGCGGCCTGGGCTACAGGACGGTAGCGGAGGGGGTGGAGACCCGGGAGCAGTGGCAGTTCCTGCAGCAGCACGGCTGTGATGAATACCAGGGCTACTATTTCAGCAGGCCCCTGCCTCCGGCCGAGCTGGAAGAATTGCTGCGCCGTGGACCCTGATCACAGGCTGGTGGCGAGCAACCAGCCTGTATAGGCGAAGAAGCACAGCAGCAGCAACAGGCCCTCCAGGCGGTTGATGCGCCCGGGGCCTTTGCGGCGGTAGCCAAGCACACACAGCAGCGCGGCCAATCCGCCCATTGCGGCGACGTCCCGGCCGAGGACTTCCGGTGGCACGGTAATCGAATGAATGCCGCCGGCAATGCCGACAACCGCCAGCGTATTGAACAGGTTGGAACCGATGATGTTGCCCAGGGCGATGTCGTTTTCGCCCTTGCGGGCGGCGATGACCGAGGAGGCCAGCTCTGGCAGCGAGGTGCCGATGGCGACAATGGTCAGGCCGATAACCAGATCGCTGACGCCGAGGCCCACCGCGATGTCGATCGCGCCCCAGACCAGCAGGCGCGAGGCGGCGATCAGCAGTACCAGGCCAACTCCCAGCCACATCAGGGCGCGACGCAGTGGCATGTGACCGACGGCTTCCAGGTCCTCGCCCACTTCGGTGCCGAGCTGATCCGTCCTCCCGCTCATGCCCTCGTGGATGGTCCAGGTCATCAGGGCCGCGAAGACCCCGAGCAGGACCAGCGCTTCCAGCCGGGAGACGGTGCCGTCCACCAGCTGCCAGGCCGCCAGGGCGGTGACCGCCAGCAGGATGGGCAGCTCCTTGCGCAGGATCTGCGAGTGCACCAGCAGCGGGCTGATCAGGGCGGTTATCCCGAGGATCAGCGCGATATTGGTGATATTGGAGCCATAGGCGTTCCCCAGAGCCAGCCCCGGGTTGCCCTGGGATGCGGCCACGGCCGAGACCACCATTTCCGGCGCCGAGGTGCCAAAGCCGATGATCACCATGCCGATCAGCAGCGGCGGCATATTGAAATGCCAGGCGGTAGCTGCGGCCCCCGCCACAAACCGGTCGGCGCTCCACACCAGAATAACCAGGCCGATGACAACGGCCCCCACTGCGATCATTGCGCTGCTCCTGCATCCTGTCGCCACCGGGACAGGCGGCGCGCGAGGGGCTCACGATACTGGTCAAACAGCACCGCCGCTACTATCACCGCGCCGGTAATAATGCGCTTGCCGGGCTCGGAAATGCCAAGCTGCGCCAAGCCTGTTTGCATCACCGCGATGATCAGGACCCCGAGGAACGTGTTGACTACCGAGCCCCGTCCCCCGGACAGGCTGGTACCGCCGATGACCACGGCGGCGATGGCGGATAGCTCCAGGCCGATGCCCGCGTTGGGGTCCGCGGTCTGCAGGTAGCCGAGCTGAAACACCCCACCCAGGGCGGCCAGCAGACCTGCCAGGGCGAACACCAGCGCCTTCCAGCGTACGGTGTCGAGGCCGGAGAGCCGGGCCGCTTCCTCGTTGCTGCCGATGGCGACCATGTAGCGGCCGAAAACCGTTCGCACCAGGACAAACTGGGCCAGGGCCACCACGATCAGTGCCGCCAGCAGGGCCGGCGAGACTCCCAGTCCGGCCAGGGGTTCGCCAATGCGGCCGACGGCCGCACCCAGGTACCGGGTCTGGGAATCGGTCACCAGATAGGCACCACCGCGGGCGATTTCCAGCATGCCCAGGGTAACGACGAAGGAGGGGAGCGCCCAGCGCGCGCTGACGAAGCCGCTGGCGGCGCCGCAGGCGAGCCCGGTGAGCAGGCTGGCGGCAATTGCGGCAACCAGCGGCCAGCCGGCATCGGTCATCAGCACTCCCATGACCGCCGCACAGAGCGCCATGACAGAGCCTACCGACAGGTCGATACCGGCAATCAGCAGGACGAAGGTCATCCCCACCGCGATGACAGTGAGGGTGGGGATCTGGTTGGCCAGGGTCCGGAACGTCACGGTGGAGAAGAAGTATTCGCTCTGGCTGCTGAAAAACATCACCAGTATCAGCAGCACGGCGACCAGCCCCAGGGAGTTCCAGGGCAGGCGGATTCCGGGCAGTAGTGTGCGGCTCATGGGTTGCTCTCCGTGACGGCGGCGCGGCCCTGTTGCGCCGAGGTGTAGTAACGGAAGCTGGCTGCCAGCAGGTCTTCCTCGGTGACTGTGCGGGCGTCGAATTCCCCGGCGAGGCGGCCGTTGGACAGCACCATGACCCGGTCGGACAGGGCCAGCAGCTCCTCGGTTTCGCTGCTCACCACCACGATCGCCTTGCCGCGGGCCGCGAGTTCCCGGATCAGCTGCTGAATGCGCAGTTTGGCGCGAGCGTCCACGCCCCTGCCGGGTTCATCGAACAGCACCACATCCAGATCCTGCAGCAGCCAGCGGGCGATCAGGACCTTCTGCTGGTTGCCGCCGCTCAACTGGTTGACTGCCTGGGAGAGACTGTCGCGCTTGACCTCGAGGCTGTCGCAGAGCTGTTCACAGTGGCGGGTAATGGCAGCGTCGTCGACCACTCCCAGGCGGTTGTGCAGCTGCGGGAGCCTGCCCAGGCTGATGTTCATGGCGATGGACTGGTCCAGCAACAGGCCCTGGTCCTTGCGGTCTTCCACCACCAGGCCGATACCGGCGGCTATGGCCTGCCGCGGATTGTGGAAGCGGTGCCGTTGGCTGAAGCCGTCAGCCGGCAGGCGCAGCCAGCCGCTGTCTGCGGAGTCCGCGCCGAACAGGGTGCGCAGCAATTCGGTGCGTCCGGCACCGATCAGCCCGCCTATGCCCAGCACCTCGCCCCGGTGTAGCTCCAGGTTGATATCGCTGAATGCGCCCTGTCGCCCCAAGGCCTC
>NZ_JAVKCQ010000034.1:0-26153 GCF_040222615.1 Haliea sp. | reverse complement strand
ACCCCGAGCTGGTGTTCGAGCAGCCCGTGCGGGTACGCCAGGCGCCTGGCGACAGTGCCAGCCTGTATGTACTGGAGCGGGTGGGCAGGGTGTACCGGGTGCCTTTCCCGGTTGGCACCGAGAAGGAACTGGTGCTGGACATCAGCGACCAGCTCGGCGAGGTGGAAGTGGAGAATGGAGCCCTGGGCCTGGCATTTCACCCCGGGTTCGCGGATCCCGTGGGCCGGCAGTTTGCCTACCTCTTCTACACAGATACCCGGCCCGCTCAGGATCAAGTGAACCGCCTGTCGCGCTTTGATTTTGCCGCCCCGGACCCGGCTGCGCGCAGGGCAACGGAAGCCCCGCTCATGGTGCTGCAGCGTGAGGGCAGCGGTTTCCACAACGGCGGCTCGATGGAATTCGGCCCGGATGGCTACCTGTATGTCGGTGTCGGTGAGGGTGTGCACCCCCGTGACCAGGAGGCTCGCACCTCTGCCGCAGTGCTCCGCGCAGGGCTGCTGCGTCTGGACGTGGATGAGCAGCCCGACAACCTGCTGCCGGAGCCCTTCGCCTGGGGCTCCCTGCAGAATTACCGGGTACCGGCGGATAACCCCTTTGTCGAGCATCCGGGTGTCCGCGGCGAGTATTGGGCACTGGGGCTGCGCAATCCGTTTCGTTTCAGCTTTGATCCCGTCACCGGTGACCTCTGGCTGGGCGATGTCGGGTCCACGGTCTGGGAGGAAATCAATCTGATAGAGCCTGGCAAGCACTACCAGTACCCGATGGCGGAGGGGCATCACCCCACCGGTCGGACCGGCCCGGAAACGCTGGATATCCCCCAGCAGGGCCCCGTTTATGCCTATGAACACAATGCCTATGATCGCGCGGTGATTGGCGGTGTGGTCTATCGCGGTGATCGCTATCCCTCGCTGCAGGGCAAATACGTCTTTGCCGACAACTATTCCGCGAAGATCTTTGTCATGCCCGCGGATCAGCCGCGGGTCGACGATGTGGCACTGATTGCCCGCGCCCGCCAGTATGCCCAGCGGGGCGTGAGCTCAGTCGCACAGCTGGAGTCCGGGGAGATCCTGGTGACCACACTGGGCGCGGCCTCGGAACCCAGCGGCGAGGTACTGGTGCTGGTGCGTGCGGACGAAGCCGATGTGGTGGAGCGCGAGGATGCACCCGCCGTCGCCCCAGTCGACTACGATGAGCAGGCCAGTGCCGCGTCCTTTGCTGTCAACTGCGCGCGCTGCCACGGTGCTACCGGCGACGGCCAGGGTCCCGACGCGTCAATGCTGGGGGTGCCCATGCCGGACCTGACGGCCCCGCTGTATCATTTGCAGCGTTCAGCCGAGGAGATTCATGCAGTGATTGAAAAGGGCGGTGCCGCGCTGGGCATGAGCCCGCTGATGCCGCCCTGGGGCGAGTTCCTGCAACCGCAGGAGATCGACCATCTGGTGATCTACATCCAGTCCTTACCGGACAAGCATCACCGGCACTGAGGTCAGTGGCCGGGGGAGCCCATTTTCCCGGCCACGAACGCCGCCAGGGAGCCCACGGTTTCGAAGGTCTCGCCGCTGATCTCGTCGTCGTCGATCTCGCAGCCCACGGCCTCTTCAATCTGTTCGATCAGGGCCATGATCGTCATGGAATCGAACTCGGGGAACCCGCCCATCAGGAACGTGTCCTCTACCAGGGGTTCGCTGGCATTGAGATTGAGGCAGGTGCGAACCAGGTCGCGAGTGAGTTCCAGGGCTGTCATGGTAGTGGGGACTCCGGGGTAGATAAGGAGGAAGGGATAATAGCGGCAATTGGGTGGCTGTGGCCACATGGCCGGGTGTTTGCGTGTGCATATTTGGGGTTGTCTGCAACAAATAGAAACGGCCTCCGAGGAGGCCGTTTCTATTTTTCGCAAAGGCGGGGGATGGCCCCGCCTTGCTGTACTCAGCTTTGCTTGCGACGGCGGGCTGCGAAGCCCAGACCCAGCATGCCCAGACCCATCAGGCCGAGGATGGAAGGCTCGGGGATTTCGCTAACTGCGAAGCGCATCCGTATATTCAGCTCGCTGGTGCCCGGGTTGAACTCGGGAGTGAAGACCCAGATTTCCTCGCCAGTGTCGATCGCGTCTCCATTCTGGTCAACACAGGGTGAGAGCGCGCTGCAGACCAGAGTGACACCGACGATGTTGTCATCTTCGTCGCGGCTCGGTCCGGGCAGAAGATCGAACTCAAACGTGTACTTGAAACCATCGCGTACTGCGAAAATCGGATCGAAATCAAACGCAGCTACACGGTAGACATCATCGCACGCTGTACCGAGCGGCGCTGGGCTGGCCGGGCACAGTGGGTCGCCGTCTGGATCCGAGTTCAGGGTTTCCCAGAACTCGATCGTCACCTTGCTGTTCAGGTCTGACAGGAGCAGGTCAGTCTCGGCAGCGTCGGTATAGATGAACAGGTTTGCCAGGGTGTCGGCAATCCAGAGCGGGTTGGGTATGCTTGAGCCGTTAACAGACAATGTCTGGTTTTCTTGAATCAGACGGTCGATAACCCACCATTCACCTGCGTCCCAAGTGCCGTTTGCGTCAGTGGGGATGAAAGGGTTGTCAGGGTCACCCGCAATGCTGGGGCTGTCACCGGAGTCAAACGAAGTGATGGATATGGAACTGGTATTGCCGTTCAGGGGGCTACTCCAGGCCATATTGGTCTGTGTGCCCGCAGGCGCTTCAGCATCTGTAGCCCCCGAAAAAACGAGGCCGGTAAGACCGGTGCCACCCGGCAGGAACTGCGCGGTTGACGGATCCCAACCCGCGTTCTGGTCAAAATACAGTGTTGAGAAGGCAGGTGCCGCCACCGCCGAGTTACCAGCCACGGCCAAAGCGAGGAGACTCGCCGCGCCTGCTGTTTTGATCATCGTTTTCATATGAATCTCCTTGGTTAGTGCCGCTGGCTGCCCTGTGGACGACCAGTGTCTGTAGCCTTTGGCCAGTTTTACAGGCCTGGCCGCCGTCACACACGGTATAAAGCAATGCCTGTGCCATAAAAAATAAAATGAGCAATTACAAAGGGTTGTATGTTCTGGTGGCATGCCTTTCGCCCGCTGGCGGCGTCCGGTGTAAAAAATTTCGACAGTTGCTGGCGATGACCGCGGCTATCCTTTAGTATCTGTTCCAGCCAGTGCAGGATGCTTCGGTGCCAAACACTTCAGATTCACCAGTGTGGGTTCAATCCCGCAGGGGCAATGTTGTTTTATGACCCATGCCGGCGCTTTTCGCCTTGCCAACTGGCTCCATACCCAAGTCATCACTGAACCGCGAGATTTGCGGGCCATCCACCGCCTGCGCTACCGCGTTTACTGCGAGGAGAGGGCTTTCTTCTCCCCATCTGACTTCCCGGACCGGTTGGAAAGCGACGAGTTCGACGATTATTCGGTGCATTTCGCCGCTTTTGATCAGGATGGCGAGGTCGCGGCGGCGGTTCGCCTGGTGTGCCCGGTGCCGGGGCGCGGCCTCCCCTTCCAGCAGCATTGCTCCCTGTTCGACGGCATGACCCTGCCCGACCAGGCCCAGGCGGGTGAGGTGTCCCGCCTGGTGCTCAACCGGGGCTATCGTACCCCGCCGGGCGGTGGCGGCACGGGCACGGTTGTCATGGAAGTGTATCGGGCCATGTACCAGTACAGTCGCGAGCAGGGTATCCGGTATTGGTATGCCGCCATGGAGCGCCCCCTGCTGCGGATGCTGGCCCGGATCGGGGTCGTGTTCGAGCCCATTGGCCCTGAGGTGGACTACTGCGGTCCGGTTGTGCCCTATCTGCTGGACCTGGAGGAGCTGGACCGCCACCTGGCCTGGTGCAATCCCGATCTTCTACAGTGGTTGTCCTCGGCCTCTTGAATTGTGGGGAAAGCTGCCCGCTTACGCATCTTTGAGGGTTATCTTTTCGTGTTATGCTGCTTTAATAAGCACAACACACGATGGGGATGACGATGGATCGCGACGCCGCAGCATCGCTGGGAGCTTTGGCCAAGTATTTTTCGCTGCACTCCTATGGCCAGGGCAGCGGCGACGCCGAGCTCAATGACCTGTACGCCCTGCGCTACCAGATCTACTGCCTGGAATGTCATTTCCTCAACTCCGCCCGCTACCCCGACGGGCTGGAAATCGATGCCTACGACCAGCGCTCAGCCCATTTTTCCGCCACCAATGCGGAGGGGGTGGTAGCGGGTACCGCCCGGCTGGTTCTGCCGGTGGCCGGTGACCCGTTTCCTTTCTTTGACCATTGCCCGCCGTTCCCGGATTTTGTGCCACCTCCGGAGGCGGAATCCGGCGAGGTCTCGCGGCTGGCGGTCAAGCGCGAGTATCGGCGCCGCGCGGGGGACAGCCTGTGGGGGATCAACGAGTCCCATCTCAAGGGACCGTCCGCGCCGGATGAGTCTCCCCGTGGTGAAAAGCGGGTCAATGCCCCGTTGCTGGTACTGGGGCTCTATCGGCAGATCTACCGCTTCAGCTGCGAAAACGGCATTCGCTACTGGTATGCCGCCATGGAAAAGGGCCTGGCGCGGGTGCTGCGGATCTACGGCTTCGATTTCACGCCGATCGGCCCGGAGAGCGACTACTACGGGCCGGTGACCCCCTACATGGGTGATCTGCGCAAGCTGGAACGGGAGCTGGAGGCCTCCAATCCGGCGCTGATGTGGTGGTTTCGCAGCGGGCCCTGAGCTGCCGGTGGCCTGACCTGATGCCCTCCCTGAACCGTATCAAGCGCTCCCTGCTGCTGGCCATGCTGGCACGGCAAACCCCGGACAAGCTGCTGGCGCTGGCCCGCAAACGCCTGCCGCGGGTCTTTGCGCGCGCTGCCCGGCAGTCCCCGGCCTACCGGGCGCTGCTGGCGGAGGCGGGGGTAAATCCGGCGGCCTGCCGCGCGGGGGAGGATGTGCTGTCGCAGGCCCCGGTTCTGACCAAGGCGGATCTGTTCGAGCGCTTCTCCCTCGATGATTTGCTGGTAGGTGACGCGGATGCCGCCCGCCTCGGCGGCGTCCTTACCAGCTCCGGTCACGGCGGCAGCAATTTTGCCTTTGGCGTGAGTACCCGCCGGCAGCTGCAGCTGGCCCCGGACGATATCGACCTGGGCCTGCAGCAGGCCTTCGGCATCGACCAGCGCTCCACCCTGCTGGTGAACTGTCTGCCCATGGGGGTGTTTTTCACCTCCAACAGTGTTTGTGTCGCCAATGTCAGCGTACGCGAGGATATGGCGTTTGCGATCCTCAACCAGGCGGGCCCGCTGTTCGAGCAGGCGATCCTCTGTACCGACCCGCTGTTCTGCAAGCGCCTGCTGGACTATGCGGCGCAGCAGGGCTTTGACTGGTCCCGCCTGCGCATGAACGTGGTGCTGGGGGAGGAGATGTTTGCCGAGGACTATCGCAGCTACCTGGCGGCGGCCCTGGGAGTGCCGCTGGATGCGCCCGGGGGCAGCCTGATCGGCAGTTCCATGGGGGTGGGGGAGCTGGGCCTGAACCTGTTCTTCGAGACCTCCGAGACCATCGCCCTGCGCCGCGCCTGGCACCGCCGGGACCCGGATCGGGTGCTGCCTTCCTGCTTTTGCTTCAATCCCCTGCGCAGTTATGTGGAGGTGCTGGAGCCGGACGCGAACGGCGTGGGAGACCTGGTGATCACCATGCTCGATGCCCAGGCGCCGATCCCGATGATCCGCTACCGCACCGGGGACCGCGCCCGCTGGCTCACGGACGCAGACCGCGAACCGCTGGATGCCGCCGGTCGCGCGGCCCTGGCGGCGCTGCCGTTTCCCATGGTCGCGGTGCTGGGTCGGGACCGCGACCAGATTGACAGCCACTGGCACGTGGACCACTTCAAGGCCCTGCTGTACCGGCGGCCGGTGCTGGCGGACCAGCTGTCCGGCGCCTTCCGGGTGCTGCGCCACGGCGAGGGCCTGCGCCTGGACGTGCAGCTGGGGCTGGCGGCCACCCAGTCGCCGGAGGCAGTGGCGGCGGAGCTGACGGCGCTGGTCGCCGCCTCTGCGGCGCGGCGGGGGGCGCCGGTGCCGGAATTGTGCTGCTTTGCCTACGGCGAGTTCCCCCACGGCATGGGGCTGGATTACGAGCGCAAGTTTCGCTACTTTCCGGGGTCCGGGTGAGCCTCGCGGCCCTGCTGATGCCGCTGTTGCTGGCCCTGCGGAATCTGCGCCGGCAATTTCGTCGCAGCCTGACGGCCCTGCTGTCCATAGGTTTCGGGGTGACCGCGCTGCTGGTGGCGCTGGGCTTCAACGAGGCCATGTTCGAGGAGTTCCGCGAGGCCACCATCCGCTCCCAGTACGGCCATCTGCAGGTATCCCGGCCTGGCTTCCAGGACCGGGGGCGCAGTGACCCCTGGGCCTATCTGCTGCCGGCAGAGCTGGCGCTGGATCCGGCCCTGCTGCCGGCCGGTGCGACAGTGGCCCCGCGGTTGTTGTTGAACGGCCTGGTCAGTTTTGGCGAGGTGACATTGCCCTTCATGAGCGAGGGTATCGACCCGGCGCTGGACATGGTCGATGACCGCTCCCTGCGCATCGAGCAGGGTCGGCGGCTGGCCCCGGGTGGCGGGCGTCAGGTGGTGCTGGGTGAGGGCCTGGCTGCGCAACTGGAGGTCGCAGTGGGGCAGTCGGTGGTGCTGCTGGCCACTACCCCGGACGGGCAGCTGGGCGCGGCGGAGGCGGAGGTGGTCGGCATCTTCAGCTCCTTCAGCCAGGAATTCGACGATGCCGCCCTGCTGATGCCCATCGCTCTTGCCCGCGGCCTGGTGCAGGTGGACGGCGCCCACGCCTGGCTGGTGTTCCTGGAAGACACCCGCGACACCGACGCCGCCCTGGCCCCGGTGCGGGCGGCCCTGCCTGCGGCTGACTACGATGTCCAGCCCTGGCATGCCCTGGCGGAGTTCTATGCCCGCGCCTCGGCCCTGTTCCAGCAGCAGCTGGACCTGGTCAAGGGCATCGTGGTGTTCATCATCCTGCTGGGCATTGGCAATACCATGATGATGAGCGTGCTGGAACGCACCGGGGAGATCGGCACGGTGATGGCGCTGGGTAACAAGCGGGCCTCGGTGCTGCGCGGCTTCCTGATTGAGGGCGCGCTGCTGGGCCTGCTGGGTGCGGTGCTGGGCGTGCTGGTGGCCCTGGGGCTGGGCCAGTTGCTGGCGCTGGCGCAGATCGAGATGCCGCCGCCTCCCACCTTCTCCCGCAGCTACCACGCCGGCCTGCTGATCACCCCCGGGATGCTGCTGGAGACCGTGCTTATCGCCTGCATCACCACCACGCTGGCCTCCCTCTACCCCGCCTGGCGCGCTTCGCGCATGGTGATTGTGGATGCAATCCGCCATGCGCGCTGAGGTCGCTGCCCATGCGTGAGCTGGTTCGCCTGGCAGCCCGCAATGTCCGGCGTCATCGGGGCCGCTCGTTGATGACCCTGCTGGGCATCGCCTTTGGCGTGGTCGCGCTGATCCTCGCTGGCGGCTTTATCAAGGACACCATCGACGAACTCGGCGAGTCCATGATCCGTTCCCAGTCCGGCCATCTGCAGGTCAGCCGCGCAGGCTATCGGGAGGAGGGCGGCCGCGACCCGGCGGCGTTCCTGATTCGTGAGCCGGAGCCCCTGCGGGCCGAGCTGGCGGCACTGCCGGCGGTAGAGGAAGTCATGCTGCGCAGTGCCTTTGCGGGCCTGTTGAACAACGGTCGCACGGACTGGGCGATCATCGGCGAGGGGGTCGAGCCCGCCGCCGAGGCGCGCCTGGGCACCTATATCAATATCTCGGAGGGTCGCCAGCTGGCGGAATCGGACCCCTTCGGCATGCTGCTGGGGGCGGGGGTGGCCCAGGCCCTGAAGCTGGCGCCCGGCGACTGGGTCAATCTGCTGGCGAATACCACCGACGGCGCGGTCAACGTGCTGGAGTTCGAGGTGGTGGGTATCTTCCAGACCTTCTCCAAGGACTACGACGCCCGCGCCGTGCGCATCCCCCTGGCTGCCGCCCAGGAGCTGCTGGGGGACAGCGGCGTTCATCTGGCAGTGCTGCACCTGCAGCGCACGGACGCTACCGCCGGGGTCAAACACGCGGCGGAGGCCACCCTGGCCGGGCGCGGCTTCGAGGTGCTGGACTGGCAGCGCCTGAACCCCTTCTACCGGCAGACGGTGGAGCTGTACCAGCAGCAGTTCGGTTTCCTGGTGTTGGTGATCCTGCTGATGGTGACCCTGAGCGTGGGCAACACCATCAATATGAATGTCTACGAGCGCGCCGCGGAGTTCGGCACCATGCAGGCCTGCGGCGCTCCACGGCGGGAGATCTTCCGTCTGATCCTGCTGGAAAGTGCCCTGCTGGGGTTGGCGGGGGGCGCAGTTGGCGTGGTCGTTGGCAACGGCCTGGCGCTGCTGATTTCATGGGTCGGCATCCCCATGCCGCCACCGCCCAACTCGGACATCGCCTACATCGCCCTGATCCGCCTGGCCTGGTGGATTACCGGGGTCGCCTTCCTGATTGGCGTGCTGGCGCCCCTCGTCGCCGCCCTGCGGCCCGCGCGGCGGGCGGCGAGGGCGGATATCGCGGAGTCATTGCGGCAGGCGGTATAGCCGCTCCGGGAAGGTTATCTGCCGCTGTTTCCTGTCAGGATTTTTTACACACGGTGAGGTCGCGCAACTTTCAGCGTTAATTTTTTCCAGATAAAACAACATGTTATATAAGTTGGCTCAAAGGTTGCTCGAGATATCAGTACGAATTTTCACTTGCAGGATAAGCAGACAATGAATGTGATCAAATCGGTAGTGGCTGGCGTAGCGTTGCTCGGGTCCTCCGTGGCGTTTTCAGCGCCGATCGTGTGGGGCGGCGCCCAGAACACAGCGGGTGCACTGGATGTGGTGGTGAGCGGCAGTCTGGTCGAGGCGTTCAATGCCGGGTCCAGCAACACCGGTTCGGTAACCGTAAACAGCGTCACCTTTACCAACACGGGAGCCCTGCTTCCCCAGTCCACCAACACCAACCCGCTGAACGGCTCGTCGTCCGGCGACGCCAGTTACAATCAGCTTCTCGGCAGCTTCGACTTCGGCGGCGGGACTGTGACCTCCCTGAGTATCGGCGGCGGCAATCTGCAAACCGGTCTGGATTACATCGTCCAGGTCTGGTACACGGATCTCCGCAGCTGCTGCTCCGGCCGTATCATGACGTTTGGCGACGGGCTGGGCAGTAACGTCAACCTGAATGCCACAGGGGGTGGCCTTGGGCAGTTCGCCGTGGGGCAATTCACCGCGGACGCTGCTTCGCAGACCCTTTCGCTGGCCAGCAACAATTTTGGCAATGCGCATATCACCGCCTATCAGGTGCGGGAGCTGGAAAGTGTTTCCCAGGTGCCCGTGCCCGGGCCCCTGCTGCTCATCGGTCTGGGCCTCGTACTGATCGGCGCTCGCCGCAGCCTGCGCGCGTAGCCTGGTTTAGCCGGGCAGGTTCCGGGGGCCATTGTGGCCCCCAAGCCCCAAGCCCCAAGCCCCAAGCTTGCCGCTACGGCCTCATCTCTTTTTATAGCCAGACTTTCCACAGACCCGGCGTCTTCGCATATCCGGCAATCGCCGCAACCTCCCCGCTGTTTTTTGTCAGTAATCTTTACAGGCGCTGCAGCCATTGTCGTTGCGACTCCAGTCGATCTTTCTTAACACTCTGATTTATATGAAAAATAAATATTCAGGCAAAATTTTTGCATGTTTCTCATGCGGGACTTAATTCAAGGGGAAATGCAATGAAAAATAATCTGATTCGAAATATTCTCGGCTCTGCGCTGTTGTTATCTGCGTCGGCGCTGTCAATGGCCTCGCCCATCGTCATCAATTTCGATGTTGACGGCCTCGGCAACCCGATCGCGGGGAATACACCTATCACCGATCAGTATGCCAGCCTGGGCGTCTTGTTCGAGGGTCTTGAAGACGATGTCCTGGTGGATATCAACGCGGCACCGGATCCTGACGGCGTGACAGCGCCCAGTAGCCCCAACGTGCTCACAAACTGCTCCGATGCAAATGTCGCTTGCCCGGGCAACCGCGCCGACATCGTGAGCATCTTCTTTGACATGCCGGTTTTCAACATCAGCTTGCAGCTGGATTCTCTCGGCGGACAGGCTGTCACATTCAACCTTTACGACGCCGCTGACGCCCTGCTCGAAACGCTGACCATCAGCTCGGGCGGCAGTGTATTCATACCGGTTGCTTTCACCGCCAGCGATGTGCGTCGCGTAGATGGCTTGCAGCCTAATGATGGCTGGGCGTGGGCAATGGATGACTTGACCTTCAGCGCTGCGGACTCAACGCCGGTTCCGGTTCCTTCGACGCTGTTGCTCCTCGGGCTTGGCCTGCTGGGTCTTGGCGTGCGGGGGCGTCGCAACGTCTAGCCGCGATTTGGCAACAGCTGCCCGGGGTTCTCCTGGCGAAGTGGCGAGCTGCATCAAGCCATTTCTGCCAGGCGCCCCGGGGCACAATTGCAAATAGAGCTGCGCTGCACCAATACAGGGCTGGCTCTACCGTCACAACCTCCGCAAATACTGCTGGGTAAACATCCGCTCAGGCAGCTCCTTCAGCGCCATCGTGGTGTACTCCAGCACTGAGTAGTCGCCCTCTTTCAAAGCATCTTCGATAACCAGTCGGGTCGGGCGCGTACGTCCGGCCAGTTCCTGGAAGTTGTCGTAGCGGCTGGTCTTCAGCAGGCGCCCGGAGACAGCGTAGAACTCCGCCTTGAGCGGTCGGTCATCTGCCACCGCGACCCAGTAGCGCACGCTGGAGTAGGTGACGCCGCGACCCGCGGCAGTCAAATCCAGTATCCACGCCTCCTCGCCATCCACCTGTTCTGTCCCCGCGAGTTCCGCTGTGTAGTCGCCGGCGAAGTTGGCCCGGGCCAGGTCGCCATTCGCTACCTGGCCGGTCAGCCGCTGGGACAGTGACAGGCGCACCGGCTGCGACACCGTGGGCATGAAGATCCACAGGTCGCGGCCGCGCATCAGCAGGGCCTGGCCGCGCTCCGAGGCGGGGGATTCGGTGAGTACGATGGTGTTCTCGTTGCCCCGGGACATCACCTTGTATTCCCGTACATCCCCCGGCTCTCCGTCGCTGTAGTTGGTGACGGTAACCAGGGTTTCGAAGCTCTCCCTCGGGAAGCGTATGGCGTCCGCGCGCTGCACCAGCGCGGTGGCATCCACCGCTGCCGCAGCCGCCTTGTCGGTGTCGTCCGCAGCCGCCCCCCACGCTGTTCCGGCACCCAGCAAGGCCGCCAGCAGTACCCCCCCCAAAATGGTCAAATCGAAGGTATTCTCGGGAAATGGCTTGATCATGGGTATATCCTGTGGCGAAGACCAACAACATTCTGGCGCTGCACGATGGCGATTGTAAAGGTAGAACACGTCTGCAAACGGTATCCCCTGGGTGAGCAGGTGGTCGATGCCCTGCGCGACGTTTCCCTGGAGATCGACGCGGGCTCCTTCCTGGCAATCGCCGGGCCCTCCGGTAGCGGCAAGTCGACCCTGCTCAACATCATCGGCTGCATCGACAATCCCAGCGAGGGCCGGGTATTCATTGATGGCCACGATGTCTCCGGCAAGACGCCGGATCAGCTGGCGGACGTGCGCGCCCGCACCCTCGGCTTCATCTTCCAGAATTTCAACCTGCTGCCGGTACTGTCGGCTCGGGAGAACGTCGATTACCCCCTGCTGCAGTTGCCGGAGCTCAGCCGCGCCGAGCGCCGGGAGCGGGTCAATCACTACCTGGAGTTGGTCGGCCTCAGTCGCTACGCCAGTCACCGCCCCAATCAGCTGTCCGGCGGCCAGCGTCAGCGGGTGGCGATCGCCCGCGCCCTGGCCACACATTCCCGCGTAGTGCTGGCGGACGAGCCAACCGCCAATCTGGATCGGGACACCGGTCGCGGTATTCTGGAATTGATGCAACGCATTAACCGCACCGCCGGCACCACGTTTATTTTCTCCACCCACGACCAGCATGTGATGGACATGGCGGATCGCCTGGTACACATGGAAGACGGGCGGATACGGGCGCTGGAAACCAATCCTGCGGCCGCCGGGCTGGCTGGAGCCGCGCAGTGAAACCCCGGCGCTTCTGCTGCCTGGGCGCCTTGCGTTCGCTGCTGCTGGCGCTGTTGCTGGTACTGCCGGCGGCGCCGGCGCTGGCGGTGATCGATGCGGAACTGAGGGTCGGCCGCGAGCCCGGCCGGACCCGGCTGGTGGTGGATCTCAGCGCGCCGGCTGCCTACCACGTGTTCAGCCTCCGTGACCCGGAGCGGGTGGTGATCGACCTCTGGGATACCCGGCTGGCCGGCCCGGTGCCGCCGGACCTGTTCGCGGCTACTCCTGTGGCCCGGCTGCGCACCGGTTTGCGGGAGGAGACCGGCCTGCGGCTGGTGCTCGACCTGGCCCGGCAGGACCTGCGCCGGGAGACCTTCGTGCTTGATCCCAATGGCAGCGGGGGAGGGTATCGCCTGGTGGTGGACCTCTACCACGGTGACGCTGAGCCCGACCCGGTGACAGCCGCGCCTGCCGCCCCCGCCGCGGAGCCTGCGACAGGCCGGGTTGGCAGCAGGGAACCCGTGCGCTCCGTGTCCCGCCCGGCCCGGCCTGCACCCGCTCCCGGGCCGGCTGCGCTGCCCGAGGGTGAGCCGGTACCGGCGGTCAGCGACCTCCACCTGGGAGGCTACGGCGAGTTGGCGGCAGCCTGGAACACCGCCGATCCCGAGCACTGGTCGAAGCTGCGGGCGCGGCTGGAACTGGGGCTGACCGGGCGCCTGGACTGGGGCGCACGCTTCAAGCTGGCGGGCCGGATGGAGGGCGACGGCGCCTACAGCGTGGAGGACGACTTCTATCCCTCTGCGGTGCGCCGCGACCAGCGCAGTGATTTCACCGTGCGCGAGGCCTACCTGGACTTTGGCGCCGGCGCCTGGGAGTACCGTCTCGGGCGCCAGCACGTGGTCTGGGGGGAAATGGTGGGCCTGTTCCTGGCGGATGTGGTCTCCGCCCGCGATACCCGCGAATTCTTCCTGGAGGAATTCGAGACCATGCGCATTCCCCAGTGGGCCGTGCGCGCCGAGCGTTTCGCTGGTGACGCGCACCTGGAGCTGCTGTGGGTGCCGCACCCCAGCTACGATGAGATCGGCCAGCCCGGAGCCGACTTTTACCCCTTTCCCGTTCCCGTGGGCACCCCGGTGCGTGAAATCACCCCCAGCCGCAGCAAGCTGTCCAACCACGGCCTTGGCGGCCGGTTTTCCTACCTGGTGGACGGCTGGGATCTGAGCGGCTTCTACTACCAGAGTACGGATGTGGCGCCGACGCTGTACCGCACCGACGCCGGGCTGGAGCTGCGTCACGACCGCATCCGCCAGGCGGGCGCCACCTTTTCCAAGGACTGGCTCGACTTCGTGCTCAAGGGGGAGGCGGTGTACACCAGCGGGCGCCGCTTCCTGTCGCTGGATCCCGCGGCGTCTTTTGGCCTGCAGGACAGTGACGCCGTGGACTATGTGCTGGGGGTCATGGTTCCCCGCGGCGACTGGCGCTTCGACGCCCAATTGTACGGCCGCCATGTCTTCGACCACGACCGCGACATGGGTTTCGACGCCGATGAGACCGGCTTGACCCTGCTGCTGAACCGCCGTTTCGGCGACCGTTTCGAGGCCGAAGTGCTGTACCTGACGGGGCTCAACCGCAGTGACTGGTCCCTGCAGTCCAGTGTCACCTGGAACCTCACCCAGGACTGGCGCCTGCAGTTCGGGGCAGACCTTTTTGGCGGCAGCGAGATCGGCCTGTTCGGCCAGTACGATGACAGCGACCGCGTATTCCTGGAGCTCCGTCGCTGGTTCTAGGCTCAATTTGTGAACTACGCACGATCTACATCTTGGCCCCAACGCCAGTCTGGCCTAAAGTGTTGTGTTACTCCATTAGAACAAGAGGCCTCAAATGCCAACCTTCTCCGGCCGCAAGCTCTGGCTACCCATTGCAATCAGCCTGGCGCTGGCGGGTTGCTCCAAACCGCTGTCCCATGATGAGTTGCTTGCCCGCGCCTCGGAGGCGTTTGCCGAGGGCAGGCTGAACGCTGCGGAAATCGACGCCAAGACCGCGCTGCAGCAGAATACCCGCAGCGCCGAGGGTCGAAGGCTGCTGGGAGAAGTATTCCTGCGCCAGCGGTCACTCGCCGAGGCCGCGGTGGAGTTCGAGAAATCCCTGGATGCCGCCCCCGACCCCGCGGTTGCGGTGCTTTACGCTGAGGCCCTGCTGGGAGCCGGCGAGGCGCAGAAGCTGGTCGATTTGAACGAGGATGCCGGCTTTGCCTATGTAGCCGATGATCCCGCCTGGCTGGCGCTGGTGGCACGAGCCCAGGCACAATCAGGCGATAGCTTTACCGCCGCGGATACGCTGTCGCGGGCCCTGCAACTGGCGCCCGAGCATCCACAGGTGCGCCTCTCCCAGGCCTTTGTCTCTGCCCGCCACGCGGGCGAGGTGGCAGACGCCGAGGCGATCCTCAAGGCCCTGACCGAAAGCCACCCGGAGTTCGAGGAGGCCTGGAGCCTGTACGGCAGTTTCAAGCAGTCCCGGGGCGATTTCGCCGCCGCGGAGCAGGCGTTTGCGACGGTCAGCGCGCTGAATCCGTTTCGCCTTAATGACCGGCTCGGCCTTGTCGCCACGCTGGTGGAGCAGGGCAAGCACAGCGAGGCCGGCAAGGAGCTGGAAAAGCTCGAGAAGGTCATTCCCGATCACCCGGGAGTAAACTATGCCCAGGCGCGTATCATGTTGGAGGGCGGCAATGTCGACGGCTCCCTGCAGGAGCTGGCCAAGGTCCTGAATGTGGCGCCGGATCACCTGCCGAGCATCTATCTGGCAGCCAATGCCAACTTCCGCGAAGGCAACCTGGCCACGGCGGAAGCCCACCTGACACGTTTTCTGGCTTCGCAGCCCAACAATATCAATGCCCGCCAGATGCTGGCCGCGGTACACCTGCAAATGGGTGAACCGGAACGGGCCGAAACCCTTGCCCGCCGCCTGTTGGAGGAATTGCCCATGAACGTGCCGACGATGAACCTGCTGGCGCTGGCCCTGACAGCCCAGGGGATGCACGGCGCCAGTGCCGAGGTATACCAGCAAATGGCCGGCGTCACCCCCGATTCCGCCCCCGTGCAGATGGAGCTGGGTACGGCCCTGGTACGTGCCGGCGATATCGGCCCCGGGGTGGCGGCGCTGGAAGCCGCGCGCAAGCTGGACCCGGAGAACCCGGAGATCAGCTCCCGCCTGGTGCGGGCGCATGCCGCCGACGGCGACCCGGAGGCCGCTCAGGCGGAGCTGGAAGCGCTGCGGGCCAGTGCCCCCGACAGTCCCCTGCCCGGCCTGCTGGGCGCCCAGCTGGCGCTGGAGGCCAGTGACCGCGCTGGCGCTGCCGAGCAGTTCCGCCAGGTACTCGCCGTGGACCCGGGCAACACCAATGCCCGGCAGGGACTGGCGGCCCTGGCCATGCAGGACGATGACTCGGCCGCCGCGCTGGATATTCTCAATGAAGGGCTTGCGGCGCAGCCGGATGATCTCCAGTCCATGCTGAATCTGGCGGCGGTGCATGAGCGGCGCGGCGAGACCGAGGAGATGGTCAAGGCGCTGGAGAAGGCGGCGGCTGCGCACCCCGGCGCGCTGGAGCCGCGATTGATGCTGGGGCGCTACCATTTCCAGCAGCAGCGCCCCGGGGAAGCGGTGCGCCTGCTGACCGAAGTGCGGGAGGCCCACAACGGTGACCCGCGCCTGCACCAGCTGCTGGTTGGCGCCTTCATAGCGGTGGATCAGCCGGGTGCCGCGGTCAACGCCGGCCGTCGGCTGGTGGAGCTGCTGCCCGAGAACGCCCGGGCCCTGCGCCTGGCAGCCCAGGCCGAGCGTGCCAACGGCGACTTGCCGGCGGCGGAGAGCACGTTGCGCAAGGCATTGGAGCTGCAGTCCGATGATGTTGATAGCCGCAAAATGCTGGTTGAGGTGTTGTTGCAGCAGAACAAGCTGGCGGAAACCAGCGAACAGCTGGCCCAGCTGCCAGAGGGCGTGGTGGCACCCGCCCAGCTCGACCTGGCGCGCGGTCGCCTGGCGCTGACCCAGGGTGACTTCGCCGCCGCCGAGGAATTGCTGCGCAAGGCCCATGGTGCCGAGCCCGGCAGCAACTCCCTGCTGTTCCTGACCACTGCCCTGTGGCAGCAGGGCAAACAGGAGGACGCCTGGCGTCTGCTGGAGAGCTGGCTTGAGCAAAACCCGGAAGACCAGCTGATACTGAACCAGCTGGGGCCCCTGTATCTGTCCCAGGGCCGGGACAGCGACGCGGTCAGGGTATTCGAGACCCTGCATCGTATCGCGCCGGATGACGTGGTGACACTCAACAACCTGGCCTGGTCCCTGCGCCAGTCGGACCCGCAGCGGGCGCTGGGCCTTGTGCGCGAGGCACTGGTGGCAGCGCCGGATACGCCGGCAATCCAGGACACCCAGGCGATGATCCTGCTGGAGCTCGGCAACCATGATGAGGCGCTGGCGGTGAGCCAGCGAACTCTCGATGTCGAACCACAGAATACCCAGTTTCGCTTTCACCGCGCCCGCATCCTGGCGGGTGCGGGTGACAAGGCGGCGGCGGTGACATTGTTGCAGCAACTGGTGAATGGCCCGGCGTTTCCCGAGCAGGCGCAAGCCCGGGAGCTGCTGGCAGAGCTGCGGAACTAGCAGCCCTGGTCTGGAGTGTCGCGGAAGGACTTCATGCAGCGCGCGGGGCCGGCTGGTGGATCGGTCAAACGTGACCGTGGTCGCAATTCACGAGTCGCGGGGTGGTCAGGCCCCGTTTTTCCTGAAACACTGTGAGCGGTGTCAGCTATTTTTACACCGGGATTGTGGATACAGGTCCGTTGCTGCGAGAGGATTGATGGAAAAGCTCGCTAAAACAATGGCTTGTGTTGGAAGGCACAAAAATTGCATTCACTGTCTTCAGGCGATGGTTTGCCGAGGGCAAGAGAGTTACTCATGAAAAAGACAACCGACAAGCAGGCGCAGGAATCAGAATCAGGGAGGCAGGAGCACGGCACCGGCAGCTCCGATAGCCAGCTTTCGCGCCGTCGTTTCACCGGCGCTGGTCTTGCGGCGCCGGTCATCCTGTCGTTGGCAAGTCGGCCTGCGTTCGGGGCTGTGTGCACGCCGTCCGGTTTTGTGTCCTATGCGCCGAATAATCCCTCCGGGCTGCGTCGGCATGAGGCCGCTTGTGGCGGCTTCAGCCCGGGTGCATGGAAGACTCCGGATTCGGGCAATGGTGATGGCAGCCGGGCCCAGTGGCTGCCGTTTGCTCCGAATCCCCGGCAGGGAGGTAATTCCAGCCCGGGAAATTCGGGCAGGAACAAGAACAAAAAGTCGGGAGGTGGGGACGCCTTTACCGACCCCCCGGGGACCCTTTTCTTCGATGTGTTCGGTGTCAATGACCATTTTGGCACCCTGCATGACGTTTTACTCGACCGTCCGGGGTCACTTGAATTCCACGTCGTTGCAGCCCTGCTCAACTCGACCACCATCCCCGGATACATGGCTACCGATGACGTGATCGGTCTTTACCTGGCTACAATCTACGGCTACCCGTCCTACACGACAGTGAAGGGTGGCGTCATCCCGCTGGCAGGCTTCGATCTCAAGGCATTTATTGAACAGACCTATCACTGATTGCTCGTGACTTCTGCCGCTTCCCTGTGGCAGCCATGTGCCGCCGACGATCTTGTCACGCACCGCTTTCCCGAGGGTGTCGCGGTATTCAGTGCCCGGGACAAATCGACCGCCTACCTCCCAGACCCTGCAGGCGAAGTGTTTGCGCTGCTGCTCCGTGAGCCGCACGGGCTGGCGGGAACCGAAATTCTGCAGCACCTGGCCGCGACAGCGACGCCCGGCAAGGAGTGCTCTGCGGTCAGTCTGGAGGAGCTGCAGGCAGTTCTGCTGGCGCTTGAACAGCAACTTCTGATCCGCACCAGCGGATGAGGGTGGGAGAGCTACCCGCGCCGGAGTTTGCTGCGCAGCTGGGTGGAGAGGGTGTTGTGTTTCGCGCCGGACGATTTTCGGTTCGATTGTTGTCTCCCCTTGCCAGTGTTGCGGAGGGCGTTCACAGCCTGTATGCGGACAGCGACACTTTGGCCCCGGCCTTTGCCGATTTTACCGTACGCGTGCAGCCGGCCTCGGGTCTGCGTCGCTGGTATCGGCCGCAGGCGCTGTTTTCACTCAACGGCGCACTGCCTTTCGCACCGTTGCCGCTGGCGCACGCGTATCCTCTGCTGGAATGGGGCCTGAACTGGTGTGTCAGCACCCATTGCCACCAATATCTGATTGTCCATGCCGCAGTGGTGGAGAAGCACGGTCAGGCGCTGATCCTGCCTGGAACCCCCGGTGCCGGCAAGAGCACCCTCTGCGCGCTCCTGACGGGCCGCGGCGGCTGGCGTCTGCTGTCCGACGAGCTGGCCCTGATTGATCTCGCCAGTGGCTTGCTGCACCCCAATCCGCGCCCCATCAGCCTGAAGAATGCTTCGATCGGGATCGTGCAGCGGACGGTGGCAGATGCGGTTCTGAGCCCCGCCGTTGCAGACACGCTCAAGGGCACAGTGGCGCACATGCGGCCACCACCGGGCAGTATGGTCCGGGTCCTTGAGCCGGCTGTGCCCGCCCTGATTGTGTTTCCCCGGTTTATCGACGGCGTCGAGGGAAAACTTGCTCCTCTGCCGAGGGGGGAAGCTTTCATGCGCATGGCGGACAATTCCTTCAACTATTCCATCCTCGGTGCTGAAGCCTTTCGGGTGCTGGCGGCGCTGGTGGATCAAAGCCGCTGTTTCGATTTTCCGAATGGGGGCGATGCCGCAGAGGCAATTGCCACCATGGATGCTCTGGTGCAGTCGTGATTGGATCGCAGGACAACCTGAATTTCCCTTTGCGGGAGGTGCTGCTGTATCCGGCCACCGCCGCCGCGTATGATCTCGGGCGGTGGGATTTGCTTTTGCAACAGGCGCGTGGGGCGGGTCTGCTGGCCCGGGTGGCCGCGGTGCTGCGGGATGCCGGACTCGATGATCGGATTCCGCCTGAGATGCGCTGGCACCTGGACAGCGCCTTTACCGTCTATCGCGCGCACAGTGAGGATGTCCGGCTGGAGGTGGAGCACATCGCACGAGCGTTGAAGCCCGCGGGCGTGCGCCCGGTCCTGCTGAAGGGGGCTGCCTACCTTGCCGCCGGCGATCGGGCGCGGCTCGGGCGACTGTACAGCGATGTGGACATTTTTGTGCCGCACGACAGCATTGATACCGTCGAGCAGCTACTCCGCTGGCAGGGTTGGTCTGGCGAGGAACTGAGTGACTATGACCAGGCCTACTACCGCCGCTGGATGCACGAAATCCCGCCGTTGATCCACCGCTCCCGGGGCATCGCCGTGGATGTGCACCACAATCTTCTGCCGTTGACTTCGCGGGTGAAACTCGATGCCGAAGCATTGGCGGCGGGTATTACCCCTTCCGAATTCCCGGGGGTCGACGTCCTCGCGCCCACCGACAGGGTGCTGCACAGCGCCGCACATCTGCTGCTGGAAGGTGAGTTCGACAATGCTTTTCGAGATCTGTCCGACCTGTATCTACTGTTGACCGAGCTCAGTGCCGCTGACCCCGGTTTCTGGGACGCGCTCCTGGCGCGCTCCCGCGAACTCGGCTTGCACCGAATCCTGTACTACGCCTTGCGCTATCTGGCACGGTTGCTGGATTTGGCGGTGCCGCCGGATATTACCGCCGGATTGCAGTCCGCGGCGCCAGTGGCGCCTGTTCGCTGGGTCATGGATCGACTGTTTACGAGTGCTTTGTTGCCGATTTCGGTAGCGGCGCCGGGAGTCTGGCCCGGGTTTGCCAGGTTCGCGCTGTACCTGCGCTCACACTACCTCAAAATGCCCCTGCCGCTGCTCGCACGGCACCTTTGGCACAAGGCGGTGATCACGCCTTTTGAGTACCGCCAGACGGACCCGGTCTAGCGCTGGCCGCACTGCTTGTGGCTGCAGTCGGCCGGGTGCGGTGTCAGGTTTTGCGCTCTGCTGCCAGCGCATGAAGCTTGGCAAAACAGCCTGCCGCCAGCAGGGCAATGCCGGCCAGCAACCACATGCGGAGCTCAGTACCCAGCAGGTAGAACTGGCCACCCAGACGCAGAACGACTGCCAGCGTGCAAACCAGGACACCGGCTGTGCCGGTTGCGGTCCCGATGTTGTCAATCAATTGATTCATTGCTTCAGCCACTCCCTGTTGATCCCGCGGATACTCCGTTGAGTATCGGCCGCCACTACCCGGAAGGCAAGCAGCCGGCGCGGCCCGTGTGGTCTTCACCGGGCCTGGTAGCCGGGCCGCGCCGGTCCGCCGCGAGCGGACGCTGCGAGCGTCTCCAGAGTCACTGTTGCAGAGCATGGAGCTGCTGTCGGGATTTTTTACACGACTTGTTACTTGGCGGGAGTTGGGTGGGGAGGTTTTTGTTCTTTAGTTATTGATAAATAACAATAATTTAAAAGTTGGTGTCATTGTTGCTAGTGTTAAAGAGATAATCCCTTTTCCAGGAATGCATTGATGAACACATTTGGGTCCAGATTCGCCGCCAAGCAGATTACCGGCTTTGCTTTCGGGGTAGCCTGCCTGCTGTCAGCCACCAGCGCCAGTGCCAGCCTGATCGGCGTAAAAACGATAGAGATAAGCAACAGCATTAGTCAGTGGCTTCAGGTGGCGGAGTTCCAGGCGTTCGATCTCGGCGGGACCAATGTCGCGCTTGGTGCTACGGCAACGTCTTCAACGAGCTGGAATGGATTCTCCACTCCGGGTAAGGCGATCGACGATAACACTGACGGCAATTTCTGGAACCAAAGCGTGTTTCATGATGGCGTCATAGGGGATACCCTCAAGATCACTTTTTCGAGTGCGGTTGACCTGAGCAGCATCACAATCTTTGGCCGCACGGACTGCTGCTCAGATCGTGATGTGTACAACCTGAACTTTCTCGACGCTACTGGCGCGTCTATCTCCAGAATTGACGCGCTTGACGCCAGGGGCAACAATCCGGCTTCCTTTCAGTTCCCTGTCGCTTCCGTGCCCGAGCCGGGCATGCTCGGCCTGCTGGGCCTGGGGTTGACAGCACTTGCGTTCCTGCGTCGTCGGCGCAGCGTCTAGTCTCCTTCAGTCTTGTTGCTATGGCCCGGGAGCGGCAGTTCTGACGCTTTCCGGGCAGGCGACCTCAGAGTCCTGCCCCGCATTGGTTCACAACGCGGATTGTTACTCCACCAGCACCCCCACCCGGTACTCCTCAATCATCGCCCAGGCGGCCGGGGAGTGGTCGCGGCCATAGCCCTTGGTGCGCATGCCCTCGGTCGCTTCCTTGCCACACCATTGCTCCAGGACAAACGCCGGGGTGGGGTGCTTCGGCACATAGGCGCTGATATCGTAAACGATGCCTTCAACGGCCATCCAGCAGTTATCCAGCGTCGCGTGCTGGGCGACTTGCTCCAGGGTGTAGCCGGGCGCAGCGTCCGCTTTGGTGGTGTCTGCTGCGGCAGCAGCGGTTTCCCCGGGCCCCATGGCGTGCAGGGTGGCGATGGTGGCAACGCTGGACCAGAAGGCCACGAAAGTGGCAAACACGACTTTCTTCATAACAGCTCAAACTCCTCGGAATGAATGTGGTCGGCGCTGACGCCGGCCCTGTAGACATGATCCCTGACCAGCTGGTTCAGCGCCAGCGGGCCGCAGATATAGACCTCGCGGCGGGCGAGGTCGGGGCAGGCCGTGCCCAGAAAGGGCGCCGTTACCGGGCCCTCCTGGAAGAAATAATGGAAGGTCAGGGCAAAGCCCGGAATCTCTGCCGCCAGCTGCCGCAGTTCCCCGGCATAGACCGCCCGACTCTCGTCCTGGACGGCGTAGACGAGGTGGATATCGCCGCCCTCGCCAAGAGCTCGCAGATGGCGCATACGGGCCAGGAAAGGGGTAATGCCGACGCCCCCGGCGACCCACAGCTCCGCTGTGCGCGCCTTTGAGTCGGGCGGGAAGAAGCAACCGTAGGGCCCCTCCACGGTAACCGGCGTGCCGACGGGAATGGTCTGGATCGCGCGGCTGGCATCCCCCAGTGCCTTGATGGCGATGCGCAGCTCAGGCTCCAGCGGCGAGGAGGAGAGGGTGTAGGGGTGCTCTTCCCGGTGGCCCGCCGCAAGGCCGGTGTCAAAGGGGGTCAGGTAGACGAAATTGCCGGCGGAGTAGCGCAGGTGGTCACGGTCCGGTTTCAGGCTGAGCTCTGCGACCCCGTCGGCCACCGTGTCCACCCGGGTGACAGTGTAGGGCAGGCGGCCAATACGGCGCGAGAACACCAGGCGCCAGCCGACGGCGCCGACGCCGAGCAGGGCAAACAGCGACCAGATGATGGTGTCTGTTGGCCCCGGCATGGTGCGGCTGAGCAGGAAGGTATGAATCAGCGCCAGGATGACGGCGGGCCCGGCCAGCGAATGCAGCCGTTTCCAGCGCTCGTATTTGGGCGCGCCGAAGAAGGCAAAACTGGGGGCCAGGAACACCATCATCAATAGCAGCGCCAGCCAGCCGGCCCAGGTGGCCCGGTCCGACAGCGGCGGAAACAGGGTACCGAAGGCGAGTCCCTGGCCCCAGGCCGAGGCGGCAAAGGCCAGCAGCAGCGGGTGCACGAGCAGCAGCAGCAGGGAACCGGCGCCCAGCAGGTGATGGGTGCGCCAGAGCTTGGTAAGACCGCCAAAGGGGAGGTCGACGCCCGGCACCCGGGCACTCAGGGCCGCTGCCAGCAGCAGCAGGGCGAGACCGACGACCCCGGCCAGTCGCCCCAGCAGATTGAGGACGGCGCTCGCCGAGGTGAAGTCCGGCGCCCCCAGGCCAGCCGCGAAAAAACCGACCGGCAGCAGTGCCATCGACCAGATCAGGGCGTGAGCGGTGCGGGGCTTGAGGGCTATGGTGTACTCCTTGCCGGGCTGGGGCGATGGGCGGTCAGGTCCCTATTGTAGCCTGAGATTGCGGCGTTGGGAGACCGGAACCGGCCCTTTACGAGCGACGAAAAAACTGCAGCAGGCGTTGCCAGAGTGATGTTGCGGCTGGCCTGGGTGGCGGGGGGCGTCGATGGGACTCGGGCACGCCGTGTTCCGCGTACCACTGCTCCCACTCATGGGGTGTCAGGGTCTTGGGTATGTAGTCGGGATCGGTGTGCTCCAGGGCGTGGGCCTGAAGCGAAGTGTCGCCCTCCGGTTCGCCGTCTGCAGTCGCGCCGGAGTCGGTCGGAGCCGGCCGGTTCAGGGCTTCGCGGATCTTGCGTTGCTGAGGTGTTTCCATCGGATGGTCACGTCGCCTGGGTCAGGGAAATGTCCCTTTAGTGTAGCAAACCCGACTCGAAAGCCCCCGGAGGCACTGTTGCGCCGGTGCGGGGCTTGTCTTACTTGTGGCCCTGGGGTTCCGCGCCTACCATTTGGGCCATGCAGCCCGAGGTCCCGTCAGCGCTCCGCAAGATCATCCATATAGACATGGATGCGTTCTTTGCCAGTGTCGAGCAGCGGGACAACCCCGGGCTGCGCGGCAAGCCGGTGGCGGTCGGCGGCTCCGCCCGGCGCGGCGTGGTGGCGGCTGCCAGCTACGAAGCGCGGGTGTTCGGGGTGCGCTCGGCCATGCCCTCGGTGACGGCGAAGCGGCGCTGCCCGCAGCTGGTGTTCGTGCAGCCGCGCTTCGACGTGTACAAGTCGGTGTCACAACAGATCCGCGAGGTATTCGCGCGCTACACAGACCTGATTGAGCCGCTGTCGCTGGACGAAGCCTATCTCGACGTCAGCCGCGACAAACAGGGTGTGGGGAGTGCGATCCGGGTGGCGCAGCGCATCCGCCAGGAGATATTGGCGGAGACCGGTCTCACCGCCAGCGCGGGGATCAGCTATAACAAGTTCCTGGCCAAGATCGCCTCCGACCAGAACAAGCCCAACGGCCAGTTCGTGGTGCTGCCGCGGGACGCCGCAGCGTTTATCGCCGCGCTGCCTGCGCGCCGATTCTACGGCGTTGGTCCGCGCACGGCCGAGCGTATGGCCGGGCTGGGTATCCACACCGGCGCCGACCTGCGGGCGCAGAGCCTGGGGTTCTTGCAGCAGCACTTCGGCAAGTCCGCGGAGTACCTGTATCGCGCCAGCCGCGGTGAGGACGAGCGGCCGGTGCGGCCCGACCGCCAGCGCAAGTCCATCGGCGGCGAGCGCACCTACGCCCGGGACCTGCAGCAGGATACGGAGCTGGTGGCGGCCCTGGACGAAATTATTGATATAGTCTGGGAGCGCATTGTCCGCCAGGCCGCCACCGGCCGCACCCTGACCCTGAAAATGAAGTACGCAGATTTCCAGCAGATTACCCGCGCTCGCTCGCTGGAAACGCCGATTGTTGACCGGGCAAGCTTCGCGAATCTGGCGCACGCCATCCTGGGCAGCCTGCTGCCGGTGCCCCGAGGAGTGCGGCTGTTGGGGCTGTCGCTGTCGGGCCTGGAGGCGCCAACGGTCGACGCGGGAGCTGCAAGCGCGGTGGCCGAACCGGGGCCGGCGCAGTACCCCCTGGCGTTCTAGTGCTGAATGTCGTGCTCCGGCGCGCAGCCTGGCGTATGTGCAGGAAATGCCACTGGTCGACACCGTTGTCTGAATCGCCTGTCTAGTCCCCGCAGTTGCGCAAATTCATCGGCATGCTGTGATGAAATGACCGCATGTGTTCTCCCGCGCGCAGGGTGGCCGCATTTGATGAATCGCGACTCTTGGGGTTTTGCTGTGGTGCGGCTAATATACTGTATATAAATACAGTATCGGAGGCTTTGTCATGGGTATGCCAGCGATTGTCGAGGATTGGCCCCAGCGGCTAAATGGGGCGCAGCTGGGGCAGGCGATCACGCTCCTCTCGGCACAAATCAATGCTGCGAATCACCGCCTGCTGCGGCTGATCGCCGAGTTCGATCGTTCTGGTTGTTGGCGCGAGCAAGGCACCATGCGTTCCTGTGCCCACTGGCTGGTGGCCCACTGCGGCATCACCCTGGGCGCTGCGCGGGAGAAGGTGCGGGTGGCGCGCCAGCTGACCATGCTACCGGAGGTCAATGAAGCCTTTTCCGAGGGCAACCTCTCCTACTCCAAGGTGCGCGCAATCACCCGCGTGGCCACCCCGGAGAACGAGGGCTTTATGGTGCACCTGGCGCAGCAGAACAGCGCCGGGCATCTGGAAAGGCTGGTGAGCCGGTATGAACCCGTCGCGGAGCCCGGGCTGGAAGGCTTGCTGGACTGCGGGTCGGGGCAGCTAGCCGCGGGCGGGGGTTCAGACGCGGCGGCTGCCGGCGCTTCGGAGGAGGCCGCTGTCGGCGGTGTTTTGGATGATACCGCTGCGGGTAATTCAGCTGCGGGTGACGGCCCGCCGGCACTGGATGCCGAAGCCATACGCGAACTGGCCCGCGAGCTCTACTGGTTCCAGGATGAGGACGGCATGTGGATTATCCACGCCAAATTGCCGCCGGAGCAGGGGCTGCTGGTGATGAAGGCCCTGCAGGCGGTGGCCCGACCGCTGGAGGAGGAGCGCCAGGACGAGTGGAAGGCCCGGCAGCAGGCGCGCATGCGCGCGGTGGCACGGAAGCTTCTGCAACGCGGGGGTGCAGCGCCAGACGCGGTTGCGGATGGCGCGTCGGGGCAAGCTGATCGGGGTGTGGGCACAGCAGACCGGCAGCAGCAGGCTGATCGGGGTTCAGAAAGCAGCGTCCGCGAAGCCCTGCCGGACCATCTTGCCTATGCGCGGGCGGAGGAAAAAATTTCCGCGGAGACGTTTTCGCAGCACATGAATCATATCCGCGCCGATGCGCTGGTGGCCATGGTGGAGCACTTTCTGGCCACCGGGCCGGACTATCGGGGTCTGCAGGCCCTGAAAGGAGCGGAGCGCTGCCAGGTGGTGCTGCACGTGGATGTGAATACCCTGCGCCACCAGCGCTCGGGCCTGTGTTGTACCCACGGGCGGGCACACTTTGAGGACAAACCGTGGCTGTCGCCGGCCACCGCCCGGCGGATCAGTTGCGATGCCTCGCTGGTGACGGTGCTGGAGGATGATGCCGGCAAGGTGCTGAACGTGGGCAGGAAGT
>NZ_JAVKCQ010000033.1:0-16241 GCF_040222615.1 Haliea sp. | reverse complement strand
ACATGCCTGCCGTGCGCAACCGCCTGATCATGCTGCTCAGCGACCAGGATTTCGATGCGTTGCGTACCGTCGCGGGCAAGGAAGTACTGCGTCAGGATGTTTTGAAGGCCGTCAATGAGGTACTGAAGTTGTCCGGGCCAGACGCCGTGCAGGACGTCTATTTCACCTCGTTCGTGTTGCAATAGGTCGGGTATGACTGGCAGCGATCTGCTCTCTGAAGGCGAACTGGATGCACTGACAGGTGGCGCTGCCGCTGCCAGCAGTGGCTACCGCGCCTTCGATTTCACCGCCCGGGAGCAATCGCTGCTCAATCAATTGACGTTGCTGCCGCCTTTGCAGGAGCGTCAGGCGGAACAGCTCGCACACGGGCTCGAGGATGTCTTCGGCAGCGAGTTCGAGGTGGCCGCCTCCGGGTTGCGCGTGCTCTCCTGCGAGGAACTTCTGGCGTCGCTGGCGGAAAGTGTGGCGGTGTCCACGCTGGAGCTGGCACCGCTGGCCGGGCCTTGCCATGTGGTGTGCCCGGCGCCGCTGTTGTCGCAGCTGGTCAACGACTATTTCGGCGGGGTGCGCGGTGGCAGTGTGGCCAATCTGCAGCGCGCCGTGCTGACTCCCAGCGAGTTGCGGCTGGCCGAGCGCGTGGCCGAGCAGGCGACCGGATCAATGATAGCCGCCTGGGCCGACAAGCTGGTGCTGGAGCCCGGCGAGATACATACCGCCCCCCATGTCGATGCCATTGCGTCCCTGCCCTCCAGCGACAAGCTGTTGCATATGGTCTTTGCGGTCACCCTGAATGAGCTGACCACGGACGTTGCCCTGCTCGTGCCCTTTGCTGCGCTTGAGCCGTGGAAGCAGCGTTTCAGCGCGCCGCGCAAGTCTGCGCCTGATGAAGCGGGGCTGGGTTGGGGGCCGCATCTGCGGCGCGAGCTGCCGGCGGTGAAAGTGGACGTGGCGGTGATGCTTGCCAGCCGCGAACTTACTCTGGGCGAAGTGCTGGGTCTTCGCGTCGGCTCGGTTATCGACATCGCAGTGCCCGACGAAGTGGACCTCTGCGTAGAGGGTGTGCGCCTGGCCAGCGGCCGCTACGGCGCTTACGAGGGGCACAAGGCTATCAAGATCACGGGGTTTGTCGGCACCGATTCGCCGGCGGGTAAAAGCACAGGATAAAACGATGAGTGAACAGGACGAACAGGCCGCCGGCGAATCCGCGGGCGAAACCCTGCAGCAGCTGTCGCCGGGTGCTGGCGGCGGTGCAGGCGGCGGCGAGATCAACTTCGATCTGCTGCTGGACGTGCCGGTGACGCTGTCGGTGGAAATAGGGCGCACGCGGATGTCCATCAAGGATCTGCTCGCGCTGAACCAGGGCGCGCTGGTGGAACTGGACCGCGAGGTCAACGCGCCACTGGACCTCATGGTGAACGGCACCCTGATCGCCCGCGGTGAGGTGGTGGAGCTCGAGGGGCGATTCGGCCTGCGTCTGATCGATGTGGTCAGCCCCTCCGAACGCCTGAAGAAGGCCCGGTGAACAGTCCCCAGTTGTTCAGCGCCGGTTACCTGGTACAGGTGCTTGGTTCACTGCTGCTGGTGTTCTGCTGCATTCTCGGCATGCTCTATCTGATGCGCCGGTTCAGCCGTGGCAGCAGCGGCAACAGCGCCCGGCTGGCGGTACTGGCCAGTGCCAGCGTCGGCAGCCGCGAGCGCGTGGTGCTGTTGCGTGCGGGCGACGAGCAGATCCTGCTGGGTGTGGCGCCGGGCAGCGTCAGAACACTGCATGTTTTTGCAGAGCCTGTTGTGCCCGATACGGCGAGTACTCCGCAGCGCGCGGATTTCGCCACCATCCTGCAGAGCGTCAACCCGCTCGGGTCGCGCAAATGATAACGCCGCTGCGATGTTTCTGGGCCGGCGCGGCCGTGTTGCTGGGCGTACTGCTCCTGCCGGGGCTGGCGCAGGCGCAGGCCACTATTCCACTGGTTTCGGTCACCCCCACCTCGGGCGGCGGCAGCAACTATTCGATGAATATCCAGATCCTGCTGCTGATGACGGTGCTGACGCTGCTGCCGGCGGCTCTGATCACCATGACCTCGTTCACGCGGATACTGATCGTGCTCGCCATTCTGCGCCAGGCCCTGGGTACCGCGCAGACTCCTTCCAACCAGATCATTCTCGGTCTGGCGCTGTTTCTCAGCCTGTTCATCATGGCACCGGTGTTCGATGTGGCCTATCAGAACGCCCTGCTGCCCTACATGAACGAGACCATCGACTTCGACCAGGCTCTGGCCGCAGCGCGGGACCCGTTCCGCGAGTTCATGTTCGGCCAGACCCGCGAGAATGACCTGCTGCTGTTCGCGGAGCTCGGCGGCTACGGACCGTTCCAGACGCCAGAGGATGTGCCCATGGTGGTGCTGTTGCCATCCTTCCTGACCAGCGAGTTGAAAACGGCGTTCCAGATAGGTTTTCTGCTGTTTGTTCCGTTTTTGATTATCGATCTGGTAGTCGCCTCCGTGTTGATGTCCATGGGCATGATGATGCTGTCGCCGATGCTGGTGTCGCTGCCCTTTAAACTCATGCTGTTCGTACTGATTGACGGCTGGACGCTGGTGGCGTCCACGCTGGTCAACAGTTTCGTGGTGTAGGGCGTGACACCGGAAACCGTACTCGATGTGGGGATGGACGCGCTGTGGCTGGCGGTGCTGCTGGCGGCGCCGTTGCTTCTGTCTGCGTTGGCCGTGGGCTTGCTGATCGGTATTTTCCAGGCGGCCACGCAGATCCAGGAAATGACCCTGAGCTTCATCCCCAAGCTAATTGCGCTGGTGGTGGCGCTGTTTGTTGCTGGCCCCTGGATGCTGCAGGTGGTGATTACCTTCACCCAGCGCTTGTACTCCGAGATTCCGGGGATGCTGGGATGAGTGGCCTGCCACTCGATATCGACCAGGTGCTGGCTGCCATGCAGCTTTACTACTGGCCATTTTTGCGGGTGTCCGCGCTGATGCTGGTGGCGCCGGTATTCAGCGCGGCGAACATCACCGTGCGGGTCCGGGTACTGCTGGCGGTACTGATTGCGGCGCTGGTGGCGCCGCTGATGCCTGCCGCGCCGGTGGCTGACCCGCTTAGCGGGGAAGGCATACTGCTTGCCGCACGTGAAGTCGCGATCGGCGCGGCAATGGGTTTTATCATGCAAATGGTGTTCGCCGCTGTGGTGGTGGCAGGGGAGACACTGGCCATGAGCATGGGCCTGGGGTTCGCGATGTCCGTGGATCCGCAGAACGGTGTACAGGTGCCCGTTGTGAGCCAGCTCAACGTGATTCTTTCCACGCTGCTGTTTCTGGCCATCGACGGCCACCTGCTGTTGCTCGCCGCACTGGGCGACAGCCTGCTGCTGCTGCCTCCCGGCCAGCCGGGTTTCGATCCCGGTACCTTCGCCAATCTGGCAGGGTTGGGGGGCGGCATTTTCGCCAGCGCACTGGTGCTTGCCCTGCCGGCGCTCACTGCGGTGCTGATGACCAATATTGCGCTGGGAGTCATCACCCGCGCGGCACCGCAGCTGAATATTTTCGCGGTCGGTTTTCCGGTGACTATCCTGGTCGGTTTCGCCTTCCTGTTGCTGGGCATGCCCGCTTTCCTGTCGGCCATGCGGCGCTTCCTTGAAACCGGCATTGAACATACGCTGATGGTGTTCTGATGGCAGACGAGCAGCAGTCCGGGCAGGAGCGCACTGAAGAACCCACGGAGCGACGCAAACAGGAAGCGCGGCGCAAGGGGCAGGTGCCGCGCTCCAAGGAGCTCAACACCACGATCACTCTGCTGGCCGCTGCGGCGAGCCTGTTGACCCTTGGTCCGGGCATGGTGGATGGCATGTTCCGGCTGGCGACAGAAGCGTTTTCCGCCGACCGGGAGCTCGCTTTCAACGCGGTGCACCTGCCGGTGCATTTCATGCACATGATGTCCTCGGCCCTGGTGTTGCTTGTGCCTTTCCTGCTGGTATCGCTGGTGGCGGCTTTCGCCGGTCCGCTGTTGATGGGAGGCTGGGCATTTTCCGCCGAGTCCATGAGCTTCAGCTTCGACAAGATCAACCCGGTCAAGGGTTTGGCGCGTGTCTTTTCACTCAAGGGCCTGTTGGAGCTGGCCAAGGCCCTGATCAAGTTCCTGCTGATACTCGCGGTGACTTTTGCCCTGTTTGGCTTGTTGCAGCGCGACCTTCTGCAATTGAGCAGCCTGTCTCCCGGCGCCGCCAGCCAGTCGACTGCTGCGCTGCTCGCCTGGAGCCTGCTGTTGCTCAGCGCCTCCATGGCGCTGATCGCCCTGTTCGATGTGCCGTTCGAGCTGTGGGACTTTCACCGCAAGCTGCGCATGACGCGCCAGGAAGTACGCGATGAAATGAAGGAAACCGATGGCCGTCCCGAGATCAAGCAACGCATACGGACGCTGCAGCGAGAGGTGTCCCAGCGACGCATGATGGCGGATGTGCCCACGGCTGATGTGGTGATTACCAACCCCACCCACTACGCGGTCGCCATTGCCTACAGTACGGAGGGCAACGGTGCGCCGCGCGTAGTAGCCAAGGGTCGCGACCTGATCGCGCTGCAAATCCGCAGCGTGGCCGGCGCCCACCAGGTGCCCCTGTTCGAGGCGCCGCTGCTGGCCCGTGCATTGTACGCCTCCACCGAGATTGGCGCGGAAATTCCGCGTGGCCTCTATCTCGCCGTGGCGCGCGTGCTGGCCTACCTGTTCCAGCTGCGTCGGGCCGGTCCGACCGACTACGTGCCGCGCCCCACGGCGCTGGAAATCCCCTCCGAGTATGAAGACCTGATGAATGAGGATGCCGCTGATGGCGACTGAAAACGCCGCGCCAGTGGCCCCGGGCGCGACCGGTTTGTCCTGGCAGGCATTGCTGACCGGCGCCGGCACGCCGGTTGTGCTGATGCTGATGCTGGTAATGATTGTATTGCCGCTGCCTCCGCTGGTGCTGGACCTGCTGTTCACCTTCAATATCGCGCTGGCGATTATTGTGCTCATGGCCGCGGTGTATTCGTCACGTCCGCTGGATTTTGCCGCGTTTCCCACGGTGCTGCTGATCGCCACGCTGCTGCGGCTGGGCCTGAACGTGGCTTCCACCCGGGTGGTGTTGCTGGAGGGCCATACCGGCACCGCAGCGGCCGGACGCGTGATCGAAGCCTTTGGCGAGTTCGTGGTCGGTGGCAGCTATGCGGTCGGCCTGGTGCTGTTCACGATTCTCGTGGTAATCAACTTCGTGGTGGTCACCAAGGGTGCCGGACGCATCTCGGAAGTGACCGCTCGTTTCACCCTGGATGCCATGCCCGGCAAGCAGATGGCGATCGATGCAGACCTGAACGCGGGCCTCATCAGCCAGGACGAAGCCCTGCGCCGGCGCGAGGAAGTGTCGCGGGAGGCAGATTTCTACGGAGCGATGGACGGTGCCAGCAAGTTTGTGCGCGGTGATGCCATTGCCGGCATCCTCATTCTGCTGATCAACGTGCTCGGTGGTATCGCCATCGGCATGCTGCAGCACGGCCTGAGCGCGACGGATGCAGCGCAGAACTACACCCTGCTCACCATCGGTGACGGCCTGGTGGCGCAAATACCCTCCATGCTGCTCTCCACCGCTGCGGCAATCATCGTGACTCGCGTCTCCAGCGCACAGGACATGGGTGCCGAGGTAACGCTGCAGCTCACCTCCAATCCGCGGATCCTGTTTGTGGCGGCCGGTATTATCGGCCTGATCGGCTTCGTGCCGGGCATGCCGGGTGTGGTGTTCGTGCCCATTGCGGCGCTGCTGGGTGTGATGGGCTACCTGCGCTGGCAGTCGCAGCAGGTGGGCGTGGCGGAACCGGAGCCGGTGCGCCCCGAGCGCACGCCGGAAAATGCCGAGTTGAGCTGGGACGATGTCGCCGAGGTTGACGAAATTGGCCTGGAAGTGGGCTACCGGTTGATATCCCTGGTGGACCGCAACCAGGGCGGCGACCTGCTGAGTCGCATCAAGGGGGTGCGCAAGAAGCTGTCCCAGGAACTCGGTTTCCTGGTGCACTCGGTGCACATACGAGACAACCTGGACCTGTCGCCGAATGCTTATCGCATCAGTCTGCACGACGTGGTGGTGGGGGAGGGCGAGGTGTTCCCCGGCCGCGAGTTGGCCATCAACCCCGGGCAGACCTTTGGCGACCTCGAAGGAGTGGCCACGCGCGACCCGACCTTCGGCCTGGACGCCGTGTGGATCGACCCCGGTCAGCGCGGAGACGCCCAGACCAAGGGCTACACCGTGGTGGACAGCAGCACCGTGATCGCCACCCACCTGAGTCAGCTGCTGAAAAATCATGCGCGTGAACTGATCGGTCAGGACGGTGTGCAGCAGTTGCTGGACAAGCTCGCCCGCTCGTCACCCAAACTGGTGGAAAACCTCGTGCCCAGCGCCATGTCGCTGGGCGAAGTGACCCGGGTGTTGCAGAACCTGCTGGAGGAGGGCATCCCGGTGCGCGACATGCGCACAATCGCCGAAGCACTGGCGGATCAGTCGGGCAAGGGTCAGGATTCTGACGCTTTGACCGCCAAGGTGCGCATCGCGCTGGGTCCCTCCATCTTTCAGGGCATCAATGGTACCGGGGACGAGATGTCTGTCATGGCGCTCGACTCCAAACTGGAACAGATTTTGCTTGGGTCTATTCAGCAGGGTGCGGGCGGGCTTGAGCCGTCCCTGCTCGACAGCGTGATTCGCCAGGTGTTGTCGGCCTCGGCAAAACTTGAAGCCGAAGGCAAAAACCCGGTGCTGCTGGTAGCCGGCAACATTCGTCTGTTCCTGTCGCGCCTGCTGCGTGGGCGGATGGCGAACTTCTACATACTGGCCTACGACGAAGTACCGTCGACAAAAACGATCAAGGTGGTTGCCACCATTGGCGGTAGCGCCGGTGCGCTACAGGGAGCGAAATGATGAACATACGTAGATTCAGTGCCCGTGACAGCCGCAGCGCGTTGGCGCTGGTGCGCGAGGAACTCGGTGCGGAGGCGGTCATCCTCAGCAATCGCCGGGTTGCCGATGGCGTCGAGGTGGTAGCAGCCTGTAACCTGGAGGCGGTGGAACAGGCTGCGGCGGAGAGTGAGCGCCCGGCCGCCGCTCCGCCTGCAGTCGAGAACGAGCTGGGAATGGTGCAGTTGCAGAACGAGCTGGCCAACCTGCGCTCTCTGCTGGAGTCTGAGCTGCAGCAGCGGAACTGGCGCGACAGTGCCGCCAAGACCCCGGTTCGTGCCACACTGAACCAGCGGCTGGCGCGCATGGGCTTCTCGCGCGCGCTCAGTGAAGGTATTACCGACGCCCTGCCGTCCAGCGGTGGGCTGGAGGTGCTCTGGCAGCGCACGCTGGCGGCGCTGGAGGCGCGCTTGCTCACGCTGCCGGATGGCCTGCCCGGCGGCACCAGGGTGGTCGCCTGCATAGGCACAACCGGTGTCGGTAAAACCTCCACTATTGCCAAGCTGGCCGGGCGTGCCGCGCTCACTCACGGTCGCGAGCAGGTCGGCCTGATCACTATGGATCAGTACCGCATCGGCGGCCAGGAACAGCTGGCAACGTTCGCCGAGCTGCTGGATGTACCGCTGCTCAGCGTCAGCGATGGCCCTCAGCTGCATGCCGCACTGCGTGATTTCCGCAATCGCCGTCACATCTTTGTCGACACGGCAGGCATGGGTCAGCGTGACCCCCGACTGTTGAGCCAGATAGAGCTGTTGCGCGCCAGCCCCATTCCGGTCTCCGTGCTGGCCGTGATTTCGGCCTCCGCCGGCGTGGCCCAGACCCGCGAGCTGGTGCATTCTCTTGGAATGCAGGGCTTGAGCGGTGCTATCATCACCAAGCTGGACGAGGCAGCGGGTTTGGGTGGTATTCTGGACACCCTGATTCGCGCCCAGTTGCCGGTGGCGTATACCAGCAGCGGGCAGCGAGTGCCAGATGACCTGCAGCCGGCCAGGGCAGGGGAGTTGATTGTCCTTGCGGCGGATTGGCTGCGGCAGCGGCGGCGTGCGGATACGGCGCCGCCATCAAGGGCTGGCATTACAGCCATGGCGAGTTGAATGAACAACAGGAAAACCTGACATGGGCGAGAAAGCCCCCACGAATGTTATTGCAGTAACCAGTGGAAAGGGGGGGGTGGGTAAGACCAATGTCTCCGTGAACCTTGCCGTGGCACTCGCCCAGCAAGGGCAGTCAGTTCTGTTGTTCGATGCCGACCTCAGCCTGGCCAATGTTGATATTGCATTGGGGCTGCGCCCGCGGTGGGATATCAGCCAGGTATTGTCCGGCGAAAAAACCCTGCAGGACATTCTTCTCACCGGGCCCGGGGGCATCACCGTCGTCCCGGCGAGCTCCGGTGTAGCCCGTATGGCCAACCTGTCGCCCGCCGAGCAGGCCGGCCTGGTGCAGGCGTTCAGCGAACTGGAGCAGCCGGTGGACACCCTCATCGTGGATACGGGTGCCGGTATTGATACAGCTGTGCTCACATTCACCAGTGCCTGCCAGCGAGTGATTGTCGTGGTCTGTGACGAGCCCACCTCGCTGACCGACGCCTACGCACTGATCAAGGTGCTCAACCGCGATTGTGGCGTCAAGCGCTTCGATATTCTGGCCAACATGATGGATTCCGAACTGCAGGGTCGGCAGCTGCTCGCCAAGCTGTGCAACGCCACCGATACCTACCTCGATGTCAATGTGCGCTGGCTGGGCAGTGTGCCGCGAGACAACTTCCTGCGCAAGGCCGTGCAGGCGCAGCGCGCCGTGGTGCTGGAGTATCCGCGTTCCTCTTCGGCGCGCGCCCTGCAGGACATTGCCAGGCGCATTCAGGCGGAGCCACCGCAACAGATGGGGGGCGGGATGTCGTTTTTTATCGAGCGCATGCTGGCTGCCAGGGAGAAAACGGGCTGACGCCGGCTTATGGATCGCACCGCGGCTTATCAACACGTTGCGCAGACCAGTGCCGATGGGCTGGTGCGGGAGTATCTGCCGCTGGTCAAACAGATTGCCCTGCGTCTGGCGGCCAAACTGCCGGCCAGTATTGAGCTGGACGACCTTATGCAGGCAGGGTTGATTGGCCTGTTACAGGCGCGCGCGCAGCATGACCCGGAGCAGGGTGCCAGTTTTGCCACCTACGCCGGTATTCGTATCAAGGGCGCCATGCTCGATGAACTGCGCGGTAGCGACTGGCTGCCGCGCAGCGTGCAGAGCAACCTGACTCGGGTCGCCCAGGCAATCAACAGCGTAAGCCTGCGGGAGGGCCGGCCGGCCCGCGAGGCGGAAATTGCCGCGGAACTGTCGCTGTCGCTGGAGGAATACCAGAGCCTGGCGGGTGAGCTCGCCTGCGCGCGCATGTGCCAGCTGGATGACGATGTGGCGTCATCGGCGGGCGATGAGCTCGGCGACCCCTTGCGCCAGGTGGGCGAGGCGGGCTTTCATGAAGCGCTGCAACAGGCGGTTGCGCTGCTCCCGGAAAAGGAACAATTGATGATGTCGTTGTATTATGGCGACGGCTTGAACCTGAAGGAGATCGGCCTGGTGCTCGGTGTGTCCGAGTCACGGGTATCGCAGTTGCACGGTCAGGCGGTGGCCCGCCTGCGTGTCACCCTGGAAGTCTGGAAAGAGTGAGGAGCGTCTAGTGGCGGGGAAACCCGGTTCACCCAGAGTGTCTTTCGACATGCTCACCCTGCTCGGGGTAACGCTGGCGGTGGGCGTGATCGTGGTCGGCAACATGCTCGAGGGTGGCAAGGTGGGCGCCCTCATGCAGCTCACGGCTTTCATGATTGTGGCCGGGGGTACCCTCGGTGCGGTGATGGTGCAAACGCCGCTGGCGGATTTTGCCCTGGCTTTGCGGCGTCTGCGCTGGATTCTGTTTCCGCCAAAATTTCTGCGTGAAGCCCTGATGGAAGATGTGCTGGGCTGGAGTCGCTCCGCGCGTCGCGATGGTCTGCTGGCGCTGGAAAAGCTCACCGCCGGAGGATCCGATGCGTTTGTGAACAAGGGCCTCGGCCTGCTGGTGGATGGCTTTGACCCCGATGTCATCCGCAGTGTTCTGGAAGTGCAGGTCGACAACGCCCATGTGCGTGAGGCACGTGCGGCGCGCGTGTACGAGGCTATGGGGGGCTATTCGCCGACTATCGGTATTCTCGGCGCTGTGCTCGGCCTGATCCATGTCATGCAGAACCTGTCGGACCCCGCGGAGTTGGGTTCTGGTATTGCGGTGGCGTTTGTCGCCACCATCTACGGGGTGGGCTTTGCCAACCTGTTTTTCCTGCCCATCGCCAACAAGCTGAAGTCGATTGCGGCGGACCAGTTGCAGTATCAGGAGATGGTCATCGACGGCATTGTCATGATTGCCGATGGCGACAACCCGCGTGCGATTCGCAGCAAGCTGGAAGGGTACCTGCAGTAGCCCATGCGCCGCCGTCGCCCACCCGAAATCTCCGATAGCCAGGATCGCTGGCTGGTGTCGTATGCGGATTTCATTACCCTGCTGTTTGCGTTCTTCGTGGTGATGTACTCCCTGTCCACGGCCAACGAGGGGAGCTACCGAGTGTTGTCTGACTCGATCGTGACAGCGTTTGGCGCTCCCCAGCGCTCGCTGGACCCGATTCAGTTCGGCGAACTGGTGCGCACCGCGGTGCCGGCGGAGCAGGTGCCGAAGGCGCTGGCGCAGAACTCGATTTCAGTACCCCTGCGCATACCATCCGGCACCGATGAGGCAGAGGAGGGCGGAGCCGACCTCAATGCTCTGGCGGGCAGCCTGAGTGGGGAAGTGGCAAATGAGCTGGCCTCCCGGCAGGTACGCGTGGCTGTGGACGATGGCTGGGTGGAGCTGGAAATCGATTCGACGCTGCTGTTTCCCAGCGGTAGCGGCGTACTGCTGGCGCGTGCGGTGCCGGTGCTGAGTCGCCTTGCTGGCGTATTGGCACCCATTCCCAACCGCGTGCGGGTGGAGGGATATACCGACAATGTGCCCATTCGCAATGACCTGTTCCCCTCCAATTGGGAGTTGTCCGCCGCGCGCGCGTCGTCGGTAGTCCGATTGTTCGAAAGCAGCGGCATTGATCCCGCCCGTCTCTCTGCGGTAGCCTTTGGGGAGCAAAACCCGGCAGCGAGCAATGAGACCGAAGCCGGAAGAGCCGAGAACCGGCGTGTCGTGTTAGTGGTGCTGGCGTTGGAGGCAGGCGTAAACGACGAGCGGTTGCAGGCCCGCTAACCCCGGGCTGGTGCCATTGGGAGAACTGACATGGTGGAACCCGTGGATGACCGGGGGCTTACACCCCTGACGCGAATACGGCCAATCAAGCGCGACGACAAGCCAAAAAGGCGGGTCAAGCAGGCGCCTGAAGACGAGAGTGAGGCGCCCCCGGTATCGGACACCGCGTCGAGGAAAAAGCGCCTGGGCGGTAACATCGACGAGCGCTGTTGATCAGCGGTTGTCTGCCAGCAGCATGCCCTGCTTCTGCACAACATGGCGGATCAGCTCTTCCTGTTGATCCAGGTCCTCATCGAACTCGACCCGCGTCCAGTAGCCGCTGCCGTTTGTCACCGCTTCCGGTGACGCCACAACCCGGCCCTGCAAGCGCAGACTGGACTGAGACGGCAGCAGGCCAATTTCGATGATGACTGCGGTGCCCTCCGGCAACCGCTCAGTCGCTTCGAAGGCGATTCCACTGCCGCTGAGGTTCACAGTCGTTCGCTGGTAAGACACCGACTCCGCACCGCTTTCCGTGGGGGCGGTAAGGGAGCCCAGCACCGAGATCTTGCGATTGAGCAGACCGAGCGCGCGGCCGACATCTGGGTCGCGAGCCCATATCCGGTTGATAGTGTGGTTCAGCTCGCGGTCTATCTCGGCGAGAATGGCCCCGGTGGCAACCTCAAGCTGAACACCCGGTGAGGCATCGTCGTCGCTGCTGACGTCCACCCGGTAATGCAGGAGGACATCATCGTTGATCCGGTAGTACTTCCTGCGCTCGCTGCGGGGTGTCGTCATGATCTGTTTATCCAAAGGAAATGGTGTTGCGGTTCAGCGCCCTGCCCCTACACCCAGAATATCCAGAATTTCCGGGCTGCCTTCAAGGATGTTGTCAAGGCCGGTCTCTTCGGCGGTTTCGGCACCCTGTCGAATCACCAGTTCCACGCGCCGGTTCAGCGCCCGGCCGGCGGGGTTGTCGTTGAAGGTGAAAGGGCGTGTATCGGCGTAGCCGACTACCACAATGCGCTCGTCGGAGAGCACGCCGCCTTCGAGCAATTCATGGGTGACGGACAGTGCCCGGCTGGCGGACAGGTCCCAGTTGGAGCGGAACTGGCCGCCGCTGATGGGCACATCGTCGGTGTGCCCCTCGACGGAGATCTTGCCGGAAATGGTCGCCAGTGCGTCCCGCAGGCGCTCCATGGTGGGCAGAAAATCCTGGTTCAATACAGCGGAGCCCGATGGGAAGGAGCCATTCTCGCGGATCCGCACGACGATGGAGCGCTGGTTTGTTTCGATGTCGACTTTTCCCGTATCCAGCTCCTCCTTGAGGATTTCGCGCAGCTTCTCCGCGTCCTGCTGGGTTTCCAGCAACAGGGATTCGAGTTCCTGCTGGACGATCTCTCGTGCCTCGTCATCGCTGAGGTCGCGTGGCGGGGCGTCCGGGTTACCCACCTCGAGGGAGGGTTTTGTGGTGTCTGCGGTCACCTGTTGAATGGTATCCATCAGGCTTGGGTCCGGCTTGCCGGGGCTGAACTCCTGGGCGATGATGCTGGTGCCCTTGGGAATGTCCTCCACTTTCACCTGCTGTTGTACGCCGAAAGCGTTTTTCATCGAGCCGGCGATCTGCTTGTACTTTTGCACATCCATTTCAGAGAATGACAGCAGCAGCACGAAGAAACACATAAGCAACGACATGAGGTCGGCGAAGGTTGCCATCCACATGGGCGCGCCCGGTTTGGACTCCTCTTCTTCCTCGAAGTCGATCATGCCTCGGCGGCTTCCTTGTTGCGCTCTTTTGGCTCCAGGTAGGCTTTCAGCATCGATTCAATGATGCGCGGGTTTTGGCCCTCCTGGATGGCGAGCACGCCATCGATACACATGGCCTTGATACGTCCTTCCTGTGCCTTGCGCAGATCCAGTTTGTCGGCAATGGGAATGGCGACCATGTTGGCGAGCACCGCGCCGTAGAGCGTGGTGAGCAGGGCGACGGCCATGGCGGGGCCGATGGCCTTGGGGTCGTCCATGGCGGAGAGCATTTGTACCAGGCCGATTAGGGTGCCGATCATGCCCATCGCCGGCGCGACATCGCCGGTGGCGGAGAACACCTTGGAGCCCCACTTGTGCCGGTCGATGGTTTGCTGCAGATCCTTGCTCATCACCGCGCTGACCACCTCGCGGTTGTTGCCGTCAATCAACATGCGCACCCCATCGCGCAGGAATTCGTTGTTGATCTCGGCGTTTTCCAGCGCCAGCATGCCTTCCTTGCGGGCGATTGTTGCCAGTTCAACAACGGTTGCGATCAGCGCTTCCGGTTCGTCCAGCTTGAACGTGAACGCGCGGGCTGCCACCTTGAAGGCCCCGAAAAACTGCCCCAGGGTGAACTTCATCATCACCACCAGCGCGGTACCACCCAGGACGATGAGGATGGAGGGCACGTTCATGAAGATAATCGGAGAGCCGCCGGTAATGATCGCTGCCATGACCACGCCCATGGCGCCCACCAGTCCGAGCAGTGTAGCCAGATCCATAAAGCCGTATCTCCGGGGTCTTCAGGAGGCGAACCGCCTCAATTCCGCTTGTAATACCAAACTCCCTGCGCCGCAGAAGTATACAGACAAACTCACGCTCGCGTCAGCACTCTCGCTGTGCGAGTGACCCGGGTTTCATGCTACATTCGGCGTGATCCCCGACCGGTGAAGCGATAACGTGGAAGATATTCAGCTGGCCTTGACCGCTGCCCGCACCGACCAGAAGAACTTCGGCCTCTGGCTGAAGAACTGGCAGGTCGGCCAAACGTTGTCGGCACTGGTTTCCGGTCAGCGCCCTTCGGGCGAGCTGGTGTTGCGGGTGGGTGGATTGCAAATCACGGCAACAGCGGACATTCCCGTGCAACAGGGCGCACGTCTGCTGCTGGAAGTACGCCAGCTGCAGCCACTGGCGGTGCTGCGCATTATCAGCCCGCCCGGTGGTACCGCGGCGGCGGAGCATGGCGGCAATGTGCGCCTGCTGGGGGCGGCAGTATCCGGCACGGAAACGGTAAACGCACTTGCCCGCGTGGTGACCCTGCTGCAGCCGGCGGAGGGCGCCCTGCGCGCGCTGCCTGCAGAAAGCCTGGTACTGGTGCGGCAGCTGTTGCGCTCTGTTGCCACTCCGGCACAGCTGGTACAGCCAGCGGGCTTGCGTGCAGCGGTTGCCGCGTCGGGCACGTTCAGCGAAGCCCAGCTGTTACACAGCGCCGGCAAGCCGCCCGGTACTGCCCCGCCGCCCGCTGACATGAAATCCAGTCTCGCCCGCGTTCTTGCCCAGGTTGATGCGCGGCTTGAGCAGGTCAACGCCATTCCCACGCGAGCGTCTGATGCTGCGGCGCTACTCGCACTGCGCCAGGAGCTCGAGACGGCGCTGACGGCGATTACCGCCAACCAACTGGCCTCCTTGCCGGCGGACACAGCCGCTGTGCGCAGCTGGGCGTTTACCCTGCCTTTTCTCTGGCAGGAGGAATACCGGCAGCTGCAACTGCAGCTTGAGCGCGAACCCCGGGAGCCCGGCGATGAAGAAGATCAGGAGCGCTGGCGTCTGCAACTTAACCTGGACCTGCCGAGGCTCGGCCACATTGCGGTGGAGGCGCGGCTGACACAAGGGCAGTTGGCGGTGGAGGTGGTCAGCGACCAGCCTGCCGTTCGGCGTCTTGTGCAGGCGAGCAGCCGGCTGTTGGAGACCGCGCTGGAAAACAGGGGTCTGACCCTGGCGGGGTTGGTCAGTCGCGCGCCGGGCGCCGCGGCCGGTTCGCCACCTGAGCGGTCGACCTCGCTGGACCTGCGCGCATGAGTGATTGGCGCGATAATCTGCCACCCTCACGCGCGGCCGCGCTGCGCTATACCGGTGTCGGCGCACCCACGGTGGTCGCGAGCGGTGAAGGCGTGTTGGCGGAGCGCATTCGGGCGCTCGCTAACGAACACGATATTCCGCTTTATGAGAACCAGAAGCTGGTGGATCTGCTGTGTCAGATACCCATAGGTGACGAAATACCAGAAAGCCTTTATATTACGGTCGCTGAGATTCTCGCTTTTGTTTACTATCTGGACGTCGCGCTCGACGAAAGCGTGTAACGAGAACCGCTGAACGGATAACACTATGCAGCGCACAGAAGCCCTTACCCGTCTTACACTGCGTCTGGCGCGTATGGCAGAGGGCAATAGCGACACCATTGACGAGGCTCTTGCGCGCATTCGCCGGCTGATTCACGACAACGCGGACGGCCGCGAGCTGGCCGCGGCTTCCGACCACCTTGCCAAGGTGGTGATGACTGTCACCGGGGAGTCGCCGGACAACGGCAACGCGCTGCCTGCCACACACGACCTTTCCGGGCTCTCTTCAATCATCAAAGCCATGCCCCTGCGCACCGAAAACCACCAGCGAATGACTGACCTGGTGCGCAAGATTTCCGGAGAGTCATCCCAGGGCGCCCGTCAACAGGCACTCGGCGAATTGCTTGCGTCCGCCACAGAGGCGCTGAAGGAGGTGGCTGCGCGCCAGTCGCGGAATGGCGGGGTGCGTAGCCTGTTCAAGCGTCGCGCCACTGACAGTGACGACTACGACCATTTCCTCGAGCTGTTCACGAACCTGGTGCACAGGCTGGTGGATCACATCGATGTGATCAACGGCTCCCAGGTGCGCAGTAAAGCACTGCGCGATGCGTTGCCCAACGTCACTGTGATTGACCAGGCGCAGGCGCTGATGCGCGAGCTGACGCGCGAAATGGACAGTATCGACAGCCGCGTGCGCCAGGAGCGCCTGCAAACCAGCGACTTCCTCGATACATTGCGCGACCGCCTCGGCGGGTTCGAAGATCTGTTGGTCGATGTCACCCGTGGCGGCGAACGCTCTGTTGAGCGATCCGAGTCGTTGCAAAGCCAGATGGCTGCGGATGTCGATATGCTCGGTACGGCCAGCCGCAGCGGTGACATGGATGCCATGCGCCAGGCGTTTGAAAAAACCCTGAAGAATATCAGCGAGCGCATGGCGCAACACGTGGAGGCCGAG
>NZ_JAVKCQ010000032.1:0-17249 GCF_040222615.1 Haliea sp. | reverse complement strand
AGCAACCGCGGAACCGCTGCCCCAGGTCTCTGCACACACCTTGGTCAGCGCCGCCGTCAGCGTCGTCTTGCCATGGTCTACGTGACCAATCGTGCCCACGTTCACGTGGGGCTTGTTACGTTGGAACTTTTCCTTTGCCATTTCGACGGTCTCCTATTACCGGCCTGGTCCTGCAGCAATACCGCACACTACCGTTTTGCTCCCTGCCGGCACCTGCGGGGCCGAACCGGGACTGGGTGGAGCTCATAACCGGATTTGAACCGGTGACCTCTTCCTTACCAAGGAAGTGCTCTACCGACTGAGCTATATGAGCTTTACACTTTACCCAACTGGAGCGGGTAGCGGGAATCGAACCCGCATCATCAGCTTGGAAGGCTGAGGTTCTACCATTGAACTATACCCGCCTGACCCGCTACTATCCGGCGGATTAGCCGCGCGAGTGCGACTCCTGCTACTCTTTCCTGCCTTCTTTACTCTGGTGGAGGGGGGTGGATTCGAACCACCGAAGCTTTCGCGTCAGATTTACAGTCTGATCCCTTTGGCCACTCGGGAACCCCTCCGAAAGGCGGCATATTGTCCTGACAGCACCTGTCTTTGTCAACCAATTGTGCAAACAAATATCAGCCGCCCGAAAGGGGCCTCCGCTGCGCCCGTGACGCCGGCTTCCCGCAGGGCGCAGAGAGCCGCCAACACCTCTGATTCCGGGCGTCCGGCGGCGGTCAGCCCTCCAGCGCGATGGTCGCCAGCGCCTTGACGTGCATGCCCCACTTGTCGTTCTGGCCGACCACCTCCACTTCCACGGTGTTCCCCTCCACGGCCTTGACCTCGCCGCTCATGGTCATGGTGGTACCGGGGATGTTGGGCGCGCCGAGACGCACGCTGAGCTTGCGGATTACCGCATTGCGACCCACCCAGTCCCGGAGGTAGGTTTCAGTGAGGCCCTGGGTGGTGAGTATGTTCATATACACGTCGGGCATGCCGCTGGCCTGGGCGAAGGCCTTGTCGTGGTGTACTTTCTCGAAGTCCCGGGTGGCGATCGCACCGCAGGTTACCAGCGAAGTGGTAACGGCGATCGGACGCTCCGGCAGCGCCTGGCCCACGCTGACATCGCTGCTCTTCAGATTCTCGCTCATGGTCAATCTCCTGGTGGGCGGGGCTCAGGCCTGGCCTTTGCTGGCGGGGCGGAACTTGAGGACCTTGAAGGTTTGCCGACCCACGGGTTCTCCGTCCTGATCGGTAAACTCGGTAACCGTCTCATAGAAGTAACCCTCACCGAGTCCCGTGGTCTTGCGCGGGGAGATATTGTCGATCACCGTGCGCTGGGAGATCACATCCCCCAGGCGCAGTTCGCGGAAGTATTCCTGGTTGGTGTCGGTGGCAACGATGCCGTTGTAACCGTGCTCGTCCAGCAGGTCGATCAGTTCGACCTGGGGATCCTTGGGTCGTCCGGTGCTGGCCACTGCATAGCCTGTCTGGTTCCAGACGAACAGGGTAGTGACCGGGGCCACCAGCTCTCCGCGAGCGCCGACGGCTGCCGCTTGCTCGTCGAGGTGATCGGGATTCCCGTTGCCCATGACGTCGCACCAGTGGCGAATCATCGGCTTGTTGACGGGGTCGGCGGCGGTCGAGGAGCCGCACTCCCGCCCCACGAAGGCATATATCCTGGCCTCCAGGGCGGCGATATCTTCCATACTCATCTGCAATTGCTCCGGGTTGAGGTACGCCCCATCCAGATCCTGGAGACCTGCCTGGCGGCGAGCGATGGGCAACAACATAATTGAATTTATATTCAATTTCAATTATGTTTTACCGCAGTCAGAATTTCATCCCCAAAGGCAGATAACAACTGGTGACGCATATGGCACAGAGCTTCCGCATGAAACCCCCAATGGGGGAAGACAATGGCTGGTGGTGGCAGCAGGCCGCAGCCGGCAGTTTGGCCATACAGCGCTGCCAGGACTGCGGCACCCTGCGCCACCCACCCCGCCCCATGTGCGGCGAGTGCCACTCCCTGCGCTGGGACCACATCACCGCGTCGGGCCGCGGAGTCATCGAGAGCTTCACCGTGCTGCATCACCCGCAGTTTCCGGGCTTCGACTACCCCCTGGTCATCATCCTGGTGCAGCTGGAAGAAGGTACCCGCTTCACCTCGCAACTGGTCAATTGCACACCGGAGGACGTCCAGTTCGGCATGCAGGTGAACATGGTCATGCACGAAGACCCGGACGGCTTCCGCCTGCCTGTATTCGAACCGGCACAGGAGGCAGCAGCATGAGTCATTTCCTCAAGGACAAGGCCGCCATCGCCGGTATCGGCCTGACCGATTTCTCGAAGAAATCCGGCGTTTCCGAGCTGTCCCTGGCGGCCCAGGCCACCCTGGCCGCCTGCGAGGACGCCGGCCTGCCGCCCTCGGAGATCGACGGTTTCGTCAGCTATACCCTGGATTCCACCGACGAGATAGAACTGGCCCGCACTGTGGGGGCCAACGATCTGAAGCTGTTCACCAAAGTGAACTATGGCGGTGGCGCCGCGGTGGGCACGATCCTCCACGCGGTCATGGCGGTCGCCACCGGCGTGGCCGACAACGTGATCTGCTACCGGGCCATGAACGGGCGCTCCGGCCAACGTATGGGCCAGGGCATTTCCGGGCAGATCGTCAGTTCCGACCTGGTGCACTGGTCCTGGTACATGCCCTACGGCATGCTCACACCCGGCTCCTGGATCGCGATGATCGCCAACAAATACATGCACCACTTCGGCGTCACTGCTGAGGATCTGGGCCGGGTGGCAATATCCCAGCGCAACTACGCCCAAAGCAACCCGCGGTCATTTTTTTACGGCAAGCCCCTGACCATGGACGAATACCTGGGCTCAAAGATGATCGCCGAGCCCCTGCGCCTGTACGACTTCTGCCAGGAGACCGACGGCGGATGTGCGATTCTGGTCACCAGCAGCGCACGCGCCCGGGACCTGAAGCAGAAGCCAGCCATCATTCGCGGCGTGACGCAGGCCTCCACCCGTGGCCAGGAGCAGATGACCAGCTATTACCGGGAGGAACTGGACTCGCTGCCGGAGATGGAACTGGCGGCCAAGCTGGTATACGCACAGAGCGGCCTTGGACCCGCCGATATCGACGCCGCCTGCCTGTACGATGCCTTCACCTCCGAAGTGATCATGCAGCTCGAGAGCTTTGGATTCTGCGGCCGCGGCGAGGGCAAGGACATGGTCCGGGATGGCGCCCTGAATATCGACGGCCGCCTGCCGAACAACACTCACGGTGGACTACTGTCCGAGGCCTACATCCATGGCATGAACAATATCGCCGAAGGCGCGAGGCTGGTCCGCGGCACTTCCACCAGCCAGCCAGAGGGCGTGGAGCATGTGCTGGTCAGCAGTGGCGTCGGCGTTCCCACCGGGGCCCTGATCCTCGGGCGGGACTGACTCAGTCCCGCCACTCCTCCGCCACCGCCCCGCCGCGGACTTCGTTGACCGGCAGCACCATGGCGATGGCGATGGCAAACAGCAGCAGGCAGAATACGATGGCGTCAGCAAGGCCCAGCAGCCACTGCACCAGACCCAGTCCAAAGATCCCGAACACCGCCGCCGCCTTGGCCGCCATGCCCCAATAACCGAAGAATTCCGCCGCCTTGGCCTGGGGAGTCAGCACCCCCACCAGGGCACGGGCCGCGGATTGCGACGAACCGAGGCTCAAGCCGGACAAGACCCCGGCGAACAGGAATACATATTGCGCCTGCCAGGACACATTCAGCCAATATCCGGCCAGCGCGGTCAGGTTTGGCGTCTGCCAGATCGCGAGAATGGCCAGCAACCACAGGGAGAGCGTAGCGATGTAGGTATTGCGCGCTCCCAGCCGCTGCTGCAGCAGACCGAAGCCCAGAGCGCCAGCGGCTGCGGTAAGCTGCACGGTGACAAACATCGCTATCCGCACTTCCTCGTCCCAGCCAATCACCTGGGCGCCGTAGATGAACGAGAAGGCGATGATGATGTAGATGCCGGCCATGGCGAAGAACACCGACACCAGCAGGGTTCGCAGGTCGCGGAACTCATCCAGGGCCTGGCGGGTAGCTCGCAGCCGGGTAAACCCCATCCGCACCAGCTCAGGGGCCGACAGTACCGGGCGCTGCAGTCCCCGTTCCCGGAGCCAGACAAAAGTCGGGATCGCTGCGAGCAGGAAGAAGCCGCCGGCGAAGGGACCCACCCAGCGAATGCGCTGGTAGTTCTCCAGCGCCACGTCGCCCAGGAAAAACAGAGTGAAGGCCGTTGCCACCAGGCCACCGACATAGCCCAGGGCCCAGCCCAATCCGGAAATCCAGCCCAGGGCCTGGCGCGGCCCCAGATCCGGCAGAAAGCTGGCGATAAAACCCTCGCCGATGGCGTAGGCAAAGTTGGACAGGATAACCAGCACCATGGCGGTGACTATCCACCCCGGCTGGACAAAGTACAGCAGCGAGGTGGTCGCGACGGTCAGCACGTAACTGGCGAACAGAAACCGTTTGCGACTGCGGGAATAATCCATCATCGCACCACACACCGGGTTGGCCACCACCACCAGCAGGTAGCTGACCGCCAGCGCGACGCTCCACAGCAGATTGCCCAGACGATAGTCAGGGGCATCCCCCACCACCACACGGGTAAACAGGTCCCCGAACACCACCGTGATGATCAGCAGCGTGTAGCCCTGATTGGCGAAGTCAAACATGGCCCAGGCAAAGATTTCGCGCCTGGGGGCCAGCGGCCGGGTTGCGGAGGGAGCGGTCACGGCACCTGCTGCCCCTCCTGCGGCAGCCTCCGGTAGACCCATACCCGCCGCCCGTCATCCAGTTCCGCGGCGACTCGCTGGTAGCGGATACCCAGGCGTTCATAGCGATCCAGGCGGCGCAACCCGGAAGGCTGCACCGTCAGCAGCTCACCGCGCACCCCCGCGGCCGGCGCTGGCATGAGGTCCAGTCCCCGTCTGCGATAGCCCGGCAGCATGGCCTCCTCTGCGGCGACGGGGCCACCCAGCACCAGCCAGCGCACCAGCGGATTGCGCAGCGTGCCGTAGACAAACACCTGCTGCTCGCCCGTCCCCATCACTGGCGCGTAGCCGGCCGGCAGCTGATAGCTGAAAGGGCTCAGCAGAACCCACCACAGGTATACCCCGGGCACCACAACAGCCGCGGCGCTGGCAGTGGCAAGCCAGCGCAACCGAAGCTTTCTTCTCTGCCTGTGATCTGGAGTCATGGCTTTCTGCTCGGAGAACCTGCGGACTATAATGCCCTCACTGTGAACTTGAGGCTACGCCAACGGCTGCAACATGCCCTCCTGCCAGCAATTGCTCGACGACGTCCGCGCCTGCACCCTGTGCGAGCCGGAACTACCACTGGGCGCACGCCCGGTCATCCAGCTGCACCCGGCGGCGCGGATCCTGGTGGTCGGCCAGGCCCCCGGCCGCAAGGTCCACGAAACCGGCATTCCCTTCAATGACCCCAGCGGCGACCGCCTCCGCGAGTGGCTGGGCGTGGACCGCGCACAGTTCTACGACGAGCAGCTGTTCGCCCTGCTGCCCATGGGATTCTGCTACCCGGGCAGCGGCAAGGGGGGCGACCTTCCACCGCGCCCCGAGTGCGCCGCCACCTGGCGGGCGCCGCTGCTGGCGCAATTGCAGCGGGTACAACTCACCCTGGTGCTGGGCCAGTACGCCCAGGCCTGGCACCTGGGCGGCGGGCAGATTCCCGTCACCCGGCGCGTCCTCGCCTGGCGCCAGTCATGGCCCGGGCTGGTACCCCTGCCCCACCCGAGCCCGCGCAACAACCGGTGGCTGCACAACAACCCCTGGTTCGCGGCAGAGCTGCTGCCGGCGCTGCGCGAACGTGTGGCGGAGATACTGACATAGGCGGCAGTCTTCTCCCGCAGGAATAACGTGCAGCTCTTTGGCCAAGGGTACGCACTGGAATGAACTGCGACTTCAGCCCAACGGGGCTATGCCATGACCATCGTGCCTGCCGGACGGGGGTATCCGTCAGCCGTACGGGCGCACCCACAGTTCGGGTGTGCCCCGCAGCACCGCACCGCTGAAGCGCACCGGTCGACCCGGGCAGAGTCGCATGCGCGGGAAGCGGGCGAACACCCGCTCAATGGCGGTTTCCAGCTCGCGCCGCGCCAGGTGCGAACCGAGGCAGAAGTGTTCGCCATGGCCAAAGGCGAGATTCTTCTCCGGGCGCGCAGAATCGAAACGATGGGGGTCGCTGAATACCTTCGGGTCCCGGTGGGCTGCTGTGATGCCAAACAGGACCCAGTCGCCCTCCCTGATGGCGACCCCACCCAGCTCCCTGTCCTTGCTGCAGCGGCGAGGCAACAGGGCGGTTGGCGGCTCCCAGCGCAGCGCCTCCTGCACGATCGCTTCACGCTCGGGCGCGCCGGCCATGGCCGGGGCGCGCACCGCGGGATCGGACAGGATTGCATAGAAGAGGCTGCCAGCCACCTTGTAGGTGGTGTCCGAGCCCGCGGGAAACAACAGCCGCAAGAAAGAATAGATCTCCTCGTCGGAAAGCCGCTGGCCCTCAAACTCCGCCGTTGCCAGCAGGGATATCACGTCGTCACCGGGTCGCCCCCTGCGCTCATCCAGAATGGGCTGCATGTACCCGGCAAATTCATTGCGAGCCCTGAGCGCACCCTCGGGATCCCAGGGGTAGTCGATCAGTTTCAGCGCCCACTCCAGTAATTTGCCCTCGTCATGCACCGGAATCCCCAGCATGCGAGCTATAACAGAAAAAGGGTAGGGCCGGGTGAAGGCTTGCACCAGATCGACTTCCTGCCGTCCATCGAGGCGGTCTAGCAGTTCATCGGCGATCGGGGCGATTACCGCCTCCACTGCATCACGGACCTGCCTGGGGAAGAAGGGTTTGGACACCAGTGTGCGATTGACCCGGTGCTGCTGCCCCGACATGGTCTGCAAGGTCTTGCCCATCGACGGTTCGGAGTGCACGGTGTAGGCTGCTTTCGAGGCGAAATGCTCCTCGTCCGCAAAAGCCTGCTTCAATTCCTCGTAGCGCGTGATCAGCCACACGGTTTCGCCGTGATAGGTAACGGGGACCACAGCACCGATGGTCCGCAGTTCGTCCATTCGGTGGTGCAGGTCGGGCAGCTCGTCGTAGGCGAAATCAACGCCCGGCATAAGAGCGTCTGCGGTGATCATGGCGTTTACCTCGCTGGCTTGTCATTATTGTTTCATTGGCCAAGTATGGATCACAACGTGGAGCGAATGCAGCTGGCGGGGATACGATGACAATCCGGTACAAATTATTGATGTGCTGGGTTGCGGCGATCGGCTTCGCCTCGATGGCAGACAGCAGCGACATGTCGGATGCGCCGAACGTCTTGCTTATCATCGCTGACGATCTCGGCATCGGCGATGTGGGTGCCTACGGCTCCAGATGGATCAATACGCCGAATATAGACCAACTGGCCGCCGAAGGGGTGCGCGCTCTGGATGCGCATGCTACAGCGGCGGTCTGTACACCCTCGCGCTACTCCATTCTTGCGGGGCGCTACTATCACCGCTACCCCCGCAATTGGGGTGGCGAAGCGCTTATTGAGGCAGACCGGCCGACGATTGCCTCGGTTTTTCGCGACCACGGCTATGCCACTGGCTATTTCGGCAAGGTGCATACCGGGTGGGGCGAGCCGGGTCCGGAGCGCAAATACCGCCAGGATATCGAGTGGAACGGTGAACTGCCGCGCGGCGTGCTGGAAATGGGCTTCGATACCTATTTCGGAACACCGGCCTCTCACAATGAGCCTCCGTTTGTTTTCGTGGAAGACCGCCATGTGGTCGGCCTGGACGCCAGGGACCCACTCGAAGTCCCCGATCCAGCGGTGGAGCGTGGTCCATGGGGTTGGGGCGTCAGCCGTGGCGCCGCGGGCGCGCATGCTGCGCGGCCGGTCGACCAGATAGACCAGATCGTTACCGAAAAGGCCATCGCGTTCATCAAGGCAAGCGCCGGCAAAAAGCCATTCTTCATCAATCTGGCCTATGTGGCGCCACATGTTCCCATTGCACCTGCGGAGGCATTCAAGGGCCGCACCAAACTCGGATGGTACGGCGACTATGTGGAACAGATGGACTGGAGCGTCGGGGAGATTTTACGAGCCCTGGAAGCGCTGGAACTGGCCGACAACACACTGGTCATTTTCACCAGCGACAACGGGGCAATCTATCACCGGGAATACCTGGCCAAGGGGCAAAATTCCAATCTCGACTGGCTGGGCCAGAAAACCGATGCCTGGGAAGGTGGCGTACGGGTGCCGTTTATCGTTCGCTGGCCGGGCAAGGTTCCCGCCGGCAAGGACGTGGAACCGCTGCTGTCGCTGATGGATATTCCGACAACCGTCTGGGCGGCTGCCGGGATTACGCCGCCGGACGGTGCCGCCCCCGACGCGCTCAATGTGCTGGACCTGCTCACCGGCAAGACCACAGAAGCGATTCGCAATGAACTCTACATGATCGGGATCACCGGGCAGGCGCTGCGCTCGGGCGACTGGGTTTACATTCCGACCCAGGGTTCCGCTGGCATCACCACCGACCCGCGCATGAGTTGGGCGGTCCAGTTCGGCGCCTTGGGCCTGGAGAATTCCGACTACAACGCGGACGGAACCCTCAAGCCCGACGCGCCGCCGGCACAGCTCTACAACCTGCGCAGCGACCCGCGGCAGTCGACAAATGTCATCCTGGAACATCCGCAAAAGGCCGCCGAGCTGGCGGCCAGATTCCATGCAATCAAAAACTTCAGGGTGACAGTACCGCAGCGGTAAACCGCGAGACCCTGACAGGCCACGGTGAAGCACCACGGCAACAGTCACCCATAGGAAAAGGAAGCCACATGCTCAAGAACCAGAAAATCCTCCTGACCGGCGCCTCCGGCCAGATCGCCTTGCCGCTGGGGCAGTTTCTCGCCACTGACAACGAGGTCTGGGCGGTCGCCCGCTTCAGCGAACCCGGGTCCCGCGCACGCTGCGAACAGGCGGGCATGGTCACCCGTAGCATCGACCTCGCCAGCGGCGATTTCGGAGATCTGCCGCAGGACTTCGACTACGTCTTGCACCTTGCGGTGTTTCAGCTCGCCGGCCAGGATTACGACCATGCCCTGCAGGTCAATGCCGAGGGTACCGCTTTGCTGATGGCGCATTGCCGTGGCGCAAAGGCCTGCCTGGTGATGTCCACCTGTGCGGTGTATGCGCTGAATCCGGACCCGCGTCATGCCTTCCGGGAGGAAGACCCCCTGGGGGATTCCCGCCAACCCTACTCGCCGACCTACGCCATTTCCAAGATCGCCCAGGAAGCGGTCGCTCGCAGCTGTGCACGCCTCTACGCCCTGCCAACCACCATTGCCCGCATGAACGTGTCCTATTCCAGCAACGGTGGACTGCCGGCCTATCACCTGGACACCATCATGCGGGGCGAGGAGATCGTGCTGCCGCCCGGCGGCGAGGCCTGGTATACCTGCATCCACCAGGACGACATCAACCGTCAGGTCGAGGCACTGCTGACCGCCGCCTCGGTACCGGCCACCATCGTCAACTGGAGTGGCGACGAACCGGTCGATGTGCGCAGCTGGTGCCAGTACCTGGGGGAACTGGCCGGGCGGAAACCCGTTTTTCGCGAGGACGACAGCCCGTCGATACCCTCGAGGGTGACCGACAACCGGCGTCGACTGGAACTGGTGGGCCCCTGCCGCGTCAGCTGGCGGGAGGGATTTGCCGCCATGGCCAGGGAGCGCTATCCGGGCTTATGAGCAACGCAGGCAAAGGCCCGGGGAACCTCACCCCGGGCGGCCCACCTGCGGTGTACCGTCCAGATGAAAAAGGTGGCCATGACGGCGTTTGAAAATGAAATAGGTTAGTGACGCGAGGTAGCCTCCAACGGTCGCGATGATGTAGAGCACAGACATCAGGTCCGCCGCCCAGAGTGGGTTGTATCCCAGCCAGGCGAGGTCGAATCCCGCATCGTGAGATCGCGAGCGCATGAACGCCATGATGTGCTCCGCATTATTCTGGCTGAGGTACATACCAAACAGCAGCAATACGGAAACAATCGAGAACAGAGCGGCCGAGATAGAAGCGAGAAGCGAAGAGATCCTGTCAGCCACCAGATAACTCATAACGAGGAATCCCGACAGGAGACTGACGTAGCCAAAAAAGAGCTGATTGGTCAGTGCGACGTAGCCTTGAAATGCTGCGACCAGTTCGGACTCATTCATTGCGTTAACATCCTTTCAGAATAAGCTTGAACTACTACTTCACCACATAGTCCCGCGCTTCCAGGCAAGCGCTGAGAGCACGACTGTAGTCATCCTTGAGACTGGCATTCGAGTCAGTCGAGGTCGGGTCGAAGCCCGTTTCCCTGTTCGCCCAGAGGTGGCACTCGTAGCGGTCGCGACCGGTCTGCTCTTCAGACTGGCCGGCAGCCGGGTAGACGATGATACGACCCGACGCCTCCTCCATGGGCAATATCTCGGGCGGGTCGCTGGGCGGCTCCACGACCTCGTAGCCTTTCGCCAGTGGCCGATAGTAAACACCTGCGTAGTAGTGATACCGTCCCGGGCCGGTGCCAATGGTGATGAATCCGCCAGGCAGGGCCGGAATGATCGCGCCAATGGGTGCCGTAATACTGACGTACACTCCGCCTGAGTGCCGGTAGAAGTGACCACCCCAGAAATAGTAGGGATTGCCACCGTGCACCACGCGATGATGACTCTTCGGCAGTTGCTTCATCGTGACGCGCTTGTGGTCCTGGTTGCCCGGGTTGTGCTGCGCCGCCACCGATGTGGAGATGGACGCCAGCAGAACAACCGCAGACAGGCAATTCCGGTATTTCATTAATTGAACTCCTCTGAAGACATGCTGACCTGCAACTTCCTCGCCAGCGAAGGGGAGGAACCCTGGGGGATATCCACGAAGAGAAACCGCGCGGGATTGTCCGGTGTCAGGACGAATTCTGTCTGGTAACCGTTGCTGCGCCTGGTCGCCAACATTTTCAGCGTCTGCGCGGATTCCTCATCACCGTACAATCGGCTCTCGAATCTCAGGGCACTTGCGGATTTCCGCAGGTTAAACCTGCCCATCACGGTGAGGTCGGAAAGCGTTTCGGGGTATCTATCGTGGGCCGTGACCGGGGACAGCAGTATGCCCTCCAGCACCAGGACGCCCTCCTCGTCGGTAAGCGACACATTACTCCTGACCGCTGACAGTACTGCGTCACGGTTGCGATTGAACTCAAACATTGTCACCTTGCCATCCTGGTTGTCATCAATGCCGGCAAATGCTGATACCGGAATCGAGATCACCATAAAAACCGCGTTGTCTACGAAATTCAGTGTGCCATGCTGGGCTACCATCAGGTGAGCGCGCACCGGAACAGCCAGCATGACCAGCAGCAAAACCGGGCTGGAAAGTAAATTGCGCAGAGGCATCGCTATCACTCCTGAATCCTAGAACCGAGGCGGACCAACAGTTCCGTTACTTTCCACCAGCCCCCGCACGCAGCGCTGGAAATACGGATAGCTGTCTGTCGCGAAGTAATGATAAATGCCCGCAGGGAACTCCGGGGTAACCCCCAATCGACCATTGCACTCGTCAAGGTCGCCCAGGCCCTCCACATACTCATAGTCCTGAGCGAAGGTACCCAGCGGATAGAGGCTCGTTGATGGTCTGGAACTGCTGACTTCGGTGACCAGACGATAACTTCCCGTCATCACCTTCAGCGCTGAGCGCGAGTCATCCGCATCGCTGTAACCGTAGCGGGCGTAGATCGGAAAGCCATCCGCGGCCCAGCCGATCAAGGTCATTGTCGAGCTGTCCCCACCGCGCTTGGCAACAAAACCTTCCGGCATGCCGTGGTAGTGGTAGATACCATCCGGTTGAACGTGGGCATTGTTCTCATCAGTACCGAAATCGAAAGCCGTCTGGCCCAGGGCCTCAATATTCCAGTTACCTACATTGCCACCCAGGCTACAGCTGCCACCAGAGTCATTGCAGGTGCCGCCGGTGCCGGCGTCAACTTTCACCCCATTGATCACGTAGGCTATGGTGCCGCGTGGACCGCCCAGCTCTGTGGCCGCCTGCGACATTTGCGGCTCAAGGGGAAAGCTTGCCGATACATCTTGCTCGGTAATCGTATTCGGATTAGCCGGATTGGGGAATGTGCCTACCTCATGGTCGGGGATGCCGTTCGCCGCCAGGTGCCGGGTCGTACCGGAGCAGGTCCACTCGGAAACACTCGTATAATTCAGCGATGGTTGCGCGTTCAGCGTGGTATCCCGGTAATCACAGAGCACGCTACCGGTCGAACCTGACCAGAACGTCGGCTCCAGGTAGAAGACCTCGTCGCTGTACAGCAGGGCCATTAAAGCCGGGAAACCGGCGAACCCTGTTGTGGCCAGCAAACAGGGGGCTGTGCTGCCCCCGCAGAGCCCACCTTGACGAGCTGCCCAGCCGCTAAAGGTGTACCCGTCCTCCGTCTCCACCCGGAAGGTTTCATCGAACAGCAGATCAGTGACCTCAATGGTGCAGGTAGATCCCGCGCCGCACTGATATTCTCCGGACTCAGTCACCACACTACCGCCCTGCGGGACTTCAATCTGGATCTTGCAGGCACCCAGTGCCAATGCCATGACACTGAGGGCAAAGTGCTTGCAGCATCGACTGATCATGGTTGGCAACTCCGCCCTGATACCGGATCCCCTGTCACACAGCTGGAGGTAAACCCGGATGTCCTCTCTACCTGGAAGCACAGCACCCGCTACTGACCAGAACGACCCGAGTCGCGCTCATCGCCAGGGCCACCCTCGGGGGCGCACACCACGCTGCTCTCATCCTCACTGGGGACAATGCAGGAGCCTTCCAGGGTGTCGCCGCGGCGACCGGTCATCGTGCAGCTGTCACCAGCGGCGAGATCAGCGCAGGCCTCGTAAGCTTCCGGGGGCGGCCCGCGCCGCGCTCCCTGGCCTCCACCGGGTTGCGCGCAGGCGACCTGGGCCATCACGGTAGCGCCCAACAGCAGCGCCAGGACAGGGTTCTTGATCGTTACTTGCTTTGCCATGAGAGCCTCCTTGATGCTCGTCCAATGCTGTCAGTATCGGAGCAAAACAAGGAGTGATGAGGCAGGAAGTGTGGAAAAACTGTGGAGTTGGCGACGCTATTCGAGTTTGTAGCCAACACCGTAGATAGAGTGCAGCAGTTCTTCTTCACCCAGCGCCTGATGCAGTTTCTTGCGCAAGTTCTTTATATGGGTATCGATAGTGCGGTCGCTGACGATACGGCTGTCGGCGTAACTCAGCGCCATCAGTCGATCGCGGGAAAACACGTGGCCCGGGCGTGAAATCAGCGCCTGCAACAGCCTGAATTCCACCGGCGTGAGTTCGACGCTCTGGCCACCGGCGTCACACTGGAAGCGATCGGGAAACACGCTCACGTTGCGATAACTCAGCTGGTTCGGGTCCACCTCGGCCGGCCGTGCCTTGACCCGCCGCAGGATGATCTTCACCCGCGTCACCACCTCTCTCGGACTGAACGGCTTGCACACGTAGTCATCGGCTCCGAGCTCCAACCCGACCAGGCGATCGATTTCATCCACCCGGGCGGTGAGCATCATGATCGGCACGTCCGAGAACCCACGCACCTCGCGGCAGATGGTCAGACCATCCACTCCCGGCAGCATCAGATCGAGGATGATGAAATCCGGCCTGCGCTCACGCACGAATTCGACAGCGCCACTGCCCACATTGAGAATTGAAACCTCATGGCCTTCACGCCTCAGGTAGTCCGCCAGCAACTGGGCGATCTTGGGCTCGTCCTCGACGACCAGGATGTGAGGTGTGTCAACCATGATCCAATTCTATCAGTGGAAGCTCAACCCGGACACAGAGCCCGCCGAGGGACGATGCAGATGCGGTGATCGTGCCCCCGTGAGCCTCGGCGACCTTGCGACAGATAGCGAGGCCAAGACCCGCCCCGCCAGTGCGGCGGCTGCGGGAAGACTCCCGGCGATAGAGGGGCTCGAACAGCCGTTCACACTCATCCCTGTCCACCCCCGGCGGAGTGTCCTCGACCAGCACCACCGCTGTGCCCTTTTCCCGGAATGCCCTGATAAAGACCTTGCCTGGCGCATCGGTATAGGCCAGCGCATTGGTCAGCAGGTTGTGCCACAGCTGGTCCAGACGCCTCTGATCCGCGTTAACCCCCAGCGGCTCTCCACTGAGGAAGCAGCAAATTGCGATCCCCTGCTCTTCCGCTCTGGCTTCGAAGCCGGCCACCACCGAGGCGAGGGACTGATCCAGCGCAATCGGGGAAAATTCATAGCGCAGGCCCCCGATGTCCGACACGGAAAGCTCATACAGGTCGTCGATGAGGAAGCGCAGACGCTGCACCTCCTGCATCAGAGATTCCAGCTGCTCTGCATCTACGGGCCGGACACCATCCTGCATGGCCTCCAGCTCCCCCGCCAGCACCGCGACGGGCGTACGCAGCTCGTGGGAAACGTTGGCAAACCAGCGCTGGCGCGACTCCCGGCTCTCCTGCAGGGTCACCGCAAGGCGGTCGAGATTGCGCATCAGGTCGCCCAGCTCATCCAGCCTGTGGCTGCCGAGTCGGATCGAATAGTCCCCACTGGACAGCTCACTGACGTTTTCGTGCATGCGACGAATGGGCGACAGCATACCCCGGGCGAGAATAATGGAAATGACCAGCGCGAGTACCATGGCAGAGAGCCCTATCATCCAGGTCGCCCTGATCTGCTGCTGCAGGAAGGCCTCTTCCTCGGGAGAGGTCAGCTGATGACGCAATGCGCTGCGCAATTCGCCAATAGCGACGCCGTCGACAACTATGGCGGCGCGGTTGAGTTCACCGCTGGATTCTTCCAGAGAAGGTCCCGCCACCAGCATGCCCGCGGTGTCATACACGGCGGTAGGTGGATACGGCAGCTGCCTCCCGCGCGGCGGTGGGTCGAATGCAGCTCCCGGGGGAGGTGGAGGCCTGCCGGACCGGTCGGGAGCCAGACCGGGCTCTGCCGGAGCCGAGTCCAGCAACAGTTGTGTCAGGCGCCGGGGGGTCAAGCCGTCCCAATTGCCGCCTGCTCGCCTGTACTCTGACGCCACAGCAGCCTGGGCCCGCTGCAGGCGAAGCTCCTCGATATCATTCACATAGCCGAGAAAACCGCGCTCGAAAGTCCAGCGGGAAACGCTGAGAGAGGCAATCAGCACGACCAGGGTCAATCCCATGAACGCAATGATGTACCTGGACTGGATGGACAGCTTCATGCGGCGAGTATAGCCGAGATACAAGCTTCGCCTTTAACCCGATCAGCCAATTGTTGACCCTCCGCCACAGCCTGCTTCGCCAACGGCATTCCGCCACGGTCGTGACTGTAGTTGTTGATCCTAACCTGCGAGGTCCCCTCGCTGACGCCCTCACCTGAATCTACCTTGAATCTCCACGCCAGCTACACATTTGCCCTGTAGGCTGGGAGAAAGAACTGGCAGGCGGCGATGGTGAGCACGATGCCACCTTACACGCTGCACGTCCAAGGGAGATATCTGCAATGACCATCCTCACTACCCACTGCCGCGCCCTGCTCCTGGGGGCGCTGCTCGCCCTGACGTCCGCCTGTGGCTCCAGCAATGGATCTTCCGGTGACAGCACTACTGCGACAGCTACGACGGATACCAGCACGGATGCGGGTGACGATACGACGACAACGTCCCGGGAGGGCATGGATATCGACTTGTTCCAAGACGGCGCACTGGCGTCGGAGATCACCACGGTGAGCTGCACGCTCTCCGGGGGCACCCAGACGACCTGCTACCGCATCGAAATCGCCGGCACGCCCGCCGCCAGGGAAATAGGGCCTTTCTGCCCCCCTTCGATCTACTCCGAGGCCGACGAAGGGGGCATCTGGTTCGACGGCAGCGGCACAGTGTGGGATATCGATGGTGAATTCATCACCAATCTCGGCAATATCTACGGCGACTCCAACTGGCTGCTGTATGACACCGCCTCGGGTGAGGTGAATGTCACCGACACGCAGATAGCCTGCGAGGCAGCGGCCCGACCCAACGTCGACCCCGAGTACCAGAATCACTGTGTGCAGTGCTCGCTCGACTACTACGGTGGCGGCGTTGCGCAGACTGTATTGATCCCCACCGCACCCGTGCCCCTGTCCTCGCCTGCCTCTCTAAATAACGGGGATCTGGGGATCGCACTGGATGGCGTGATACTCGCACCGCCGGCACCGGTACAGGCAATCCTCGCCGCCTATACCATTGCCGCGTTCGACGACTGTGGCGGCCACGTGAACCCGGTCGAGGGGTATCACTACCATGCCTCCGTCGGCTGTGCTGAAAGGGGGTACGACGACGACGGCCATTCGGGGGTGATGGCTTATGCCCTCGACGGCTACGCCATTTACGGTATGTCGTATGCCGACGGCAGCGAACCTGACGACCTCGATGCCTGCCGCGGACATACCGAGCTGGAACGCGGGTACCACTACCACGCGGCCAGCGCTGCCGAAAACATGTTCATCGGTTGCTTCTCCGGTGAACAGGGCAGCGTTCAATGACCGCGGGCAAGCCTGGCGTTTTACCGTTGTTCCTGACGACCATTCTGGCCGCCGCCCCCCTTCAGGCGCATGAGGGTCACAGCAACCAGATTCCCTGGCAATCCTGCGAGGACAAGCAGCTGGGTGACCCCTGCGAATACGCTAACGCGGCCCGGGACCTCTACCGGGGTAGCTGCCGCGAGATGCAACAGCAACTTATGTGCGTCAGGAATCAACCGATTATCCGGGGTTGCACGGATCCGGCGCTCTGCCCGTCTCCTCCGGATAGCCCGACATTCATTCGCCCTGCAAGGGAGTCCGCCGACGGCGGTGCATCCTGATACGTCGAGTCAGGGAGGGCCCGGCCTGCAGAAGAATGCGGTTACCGCTCAGGACTTGTCCGTCGCCGAAGACCCTCAAGCGGGGAGAGCCGAAGGGCTTATGGGTTCAGGAATTTTGAGAATTATCGACTGAGAGTCTTAACCCATTGTGGGTGGGCGGTGCGGCGTTCCGCTGGCATTATCAACCGGGTTTAGTGAAAATCGGTCGATCCCCCGTGTATGGACTCCTCCTCGTTTGCAAGGGGTTTGATCTCAGGCAGTAGGATCGATTGCTCACGTGTATTCGGTCTCCTGATCGTGTCAATGACACGGGA
>NZ_JAVKCQ010000031.1:0-2654 GCF_040222615.1 Haliea sp. | reverse complement strand
GCACGCGCTGGCCGCGGCGCGTGACGAACAGGGCGCGGCGCCAGCCGCCAGATCCTGAGCGAGGCCAGGCTCATGCCCGCGCGCTATATGAACGATGTGCTCCCGACCTGTCTGGCGTGGCGGGCCGCCGGCCAGCGCACGGCGCTGGTGACGCTGGTGTTCGTCGACGGCTCCGCGCCGCGACCGCTCGGCAGCCAGATGGCCATCAACGAGGCAGGCGAGGCGATCGGCAACATCACCGGTGGCTGCGCCGAAGCGGCGATCATCGCCGAAGCGCTGGCCCGCTGCTCATGAGGATCGAAGGGCAACGTCGCGAGCACGAACGGGCGCCACGCCTGGCCGGAGGTAACGCGACACGGTAAACAGGTTCAGGCCGCCACTGGAGTACAGGAGCCACCAGTCGGCCATCGTTGAGGGAAGTGGGTGTCGGCGTTCGCTGCGGCGATGGCAGGAAGCAGGAAATCCCGAAGGGGTACCACGAGAACCTCGAGTTGCAGCACTTCGAGCCTGTTCTTTCGCACGAACGCGTGCCACTGCGTCTGCTCTTGCGTGTCGCGTGCGAAATCGTCAGTCAGGCCAAAGGGGACGCCCGGAGGCAACTCAGTCTTGCGGCGATCGAAGGTCGCCCGGATCGCGCTTCGCAGGGTGTCACCGTCGAACTCGGTATAGCGCGGATACACGCGCAACTTCGGCGCCTCGGAATCCGGGAGCATCACGGGCTACCGGACTTCCTCCGGCCCGGGCGTGCAGGCATTCCCATAACCGATGTCGAACTGGATCGGGCAACGCGCGCCGTCAATCAGCCCGAGGAAGGTGACGCGTACCCCGGCGTAGTTGGCCCCCTTGCAAGTCTCTGCTGCGTGGACGGTGTCCGGTCGGAACGTCACCCCGTCGTCGGCGTCCATCATGTAGACGTTCTTGAAGATGGCTTCCAGAACTGACAACTCGGCCGAGCCAAGACCCAGGAAATCCGCGGTGCGCGTCGAGCGATGGGGAATGTCGAACCACGGGTCGAACGGCAGCGCTCCTTTCAGCAGAAACTGGTCGGCGTGGGGGGAGATGCTGAGCCGATACAGGAGGCGCTCGAGCGCGTAGCGGGTCAGGATGAGGTTGAAGTCCTGCCGGGTCTCCCGAGCGCGGTTGAGCAGGCGGGCCCGCACGGAAGCCGCCAGGTTTCGTCCGCTCAAGGCAGGCTATCCATCTAAGGGCGCATCATGTTGGCCACCCGGCAGAGCGTGGCGTACCGCCAGAGTTCGTCCATGCTGACGCGCTTGGCACGCCAGGCCTCCTGCGGCGCCTCACGTGCGACATCGAGGCCGATCTTGTTACGGAACTTGAAGTAGTCAGCCACTGTACGGGCGACACTGGTCTCGCGCACCGGCACGCCATCGATGGCGTACTCCTCGACACCGTCCGTCAACGCAGCGCCTGAGAAGCGCACGATACGCAGAGGAGGGTAGTCCATCTTCGGCGCGCGCTTTGTTGGGGTTGGCCAGCCAGACCTCGAACGGCGATTGTGTTGTGAGGTCGTGGAAGCGTAGCGCCGATAGCAGGCAGACGAGCGCTTGCGGATGTTTGCGCGCCACTTCGGCCAAGGCGTTGTGTTCCGAGACCAGTCTATTCGGCAGCGTGTACACGCCACGTCCCACGTGCCGGAGCAGTCCTTGCCGCATCAGTCGAGTGAGGCCAACGATGGGGAGCTCGCGCTCAGCCAGATCGTGTGGTCGAATGAGGCCGCGCTCTGCGGCGAGATCCAGAATGGCTTGATGCGAATTGGCCATGCCGCCATGGAGTTGCGAAATGCCGGTAATAGTCAATAACTACCGATATAAAACAACAAATCTCGCCACTGTCCTCTGGCCGGCGGGCAGTCGTCAGGCGCCCTGCGGCGTCGGATGGGGGTATTTTGGTCGAGGGCGCGAAGGTACCCCTAAAAATACCCCCAGATCGAATTGATAGGGATAGTTATGAGCGATTAAGCGCGGGTAAGAGATTTCGCTCGAACCCGATAGAGAAAGGTGGTAAATCCCTAGCGATTCAGACCGAGTCACTGCGGGATCGGAAATCGAACTCAAATTATCCTTTTTAAAACAGCACTTTACGTTCTGAAAATTGGTGGAGGCGGCGACAATCACATCGCCATATTAATCAATGCGTCACGCTGCTAAACGCCAGAAATGCCCCCATAGATACCCCCGCCCGGAGCTGATAGGAACAGAGGGCGTTTCGTACCCGGGTAGAGCAGCGGTTGCTAAGCTGATAATGAGTCCACACTCGCAGGGACGCGAGCATGGAGCCATTGCCGACTGGCAGGGAAGCCAGTTCGGGTGGTGGCGCACCGCCGTATGTGCGCCACCGTCCGGAGCGGAGCCTCCTTTATCAAATCGTCGAGGAATACTACCCGGCGTTCAAGGCGCACCGGCTGCTCGGGAAAGACCTCGTCGACCAGCAGTGCCGCGCTCTCGGCCATCCGCCGGGCTCCGCAGCTCGGGCAGAAGCCGCGGCGTTTACAGCTGAACCCGACCAGGTGCTCGCTATGACAGGTGCCGCAGCGAACTCGAAGAAAACCGTGCTCGAGGCGTCCACACTTGAGGTAGCCCTCGAACTCTTGCTCCACGTAATCGGGTAAGGCGTCGCCCCGCGCCGCCAGATGC
>NZ_JAVKCQ010000030.1:0-34183 GCF_040222615.1 Haliea sp. | reverse complement strand
CATCCAGCAGGGCGTGCCCCATTCGACCGGCTGGATGCTACCGCGTCGGGCGACCTTCCCTCCACGGCGGTCGATTATTGGTGTTGGTAATATTCACGTGACTATGGCACACTCCCGCCTCAGCTCATTGCAGCCGGTTGCACATGAAGGTCATCCTGATAAGCCGAAAGCACGGCGGCTCCCGCTCCCTGGAGTTGGGTCGCTGGTCCCGTGCCCTGGTATCCCTGTGTTGTCTGGGGCTGCCTCTGGGCCTGGTGGCACTCGGGTACTTTGTGGGCCAGGAGACGCAGGCCCGCGATCTTCGTGATAATTCCCTCGATTCCCTGCAGGACGAACTCGCCTCCCAATCCACTGATCTCGAGTCCCTGCGCCTGGAAGCGGAGCGCAAGCTGCAGGCCATGACCATGGGGCTGGCAGAACTGCAGGCGCGAATGGTGCGTCTCGATGCTCTTGGCGAGCATCTCACCGCCATGGCCAACCTGCAGGACGGCGAATTCGATTTCAGCCAGCCGCCCGCGCTGGGTGGTCCGCTGGCCGGCGAGTTCAGCGTTGAATACCTGGCCCCGGACCTCACCGGCGAGTTGCAGAGCTTCGCCAACAAGCTCGACCAGCGGGAACAGCAGCTGGAGATCCTGGAGTCACTGCTGGCCCACCGCAAGCTCGATGAGCAGGCCTGGGTGTCCGGCCGGCCGGTGGAAAAAGGGTGGATATCCTCAGGTTTCGGGGCGCGCACGGATCCCTTTACCGGTAAACGCGCAGCGCACTACGGTATTGATTTTGCCGGCAAGGCCGGCTCCAGCGTCATCGCCGTCGCCGGTGGCGTAGTGACTTTCGTGGGCAAGGACAACAGCGGCTACGGCAAGATGGTGGAGATTTCCCACGGCGACGGCCTGCTGACCCGCTATGCCCACAACCAGGAGAACCTGGTCGAACCTGGCGATGTCGTGCGCAAGGGCCAGCCGGTGGCACTCATGGGTTCCAGCGGCCGCGCCACCGGTCCCCACGTCCATTTCGAAGTGTACAAGCACGGCCGCCCCGTCGATCCCTCCAGCTACGTGCATCGCACCCGACGCTGAACCCGCTCCATTCCTGATATGATTCCTTCGCCGGCCACTCCTGTGAGTGGGGCGGCGCCCTGACGTTTAATGCAGTGACCCACGATGATTACGACTACAATGAAGAAGATCTTCGGCACCCGCAATGACCGGGAGTTGAAGCGCATGGGCAAGATGGTGCGGCAGATCAACGGTCTGGCCGATGCCATGAAAGCCCTGGACGACACCGCCCTGGCGGCGAAGACCGGCGAGTTCCGCCAGCGCCTGGAGGCCGGGGAAAGCCTGGACCAGATCCTGCCCGAGGCCTTTGCGGTGGCGCGGGAGGCCAGCGAGCGTGCACTGGGCATGCGCCATTTCGACGTCCAGCTGATTGGCGGCATGGCGTTGCATGAAGGCAAGATTGCGGAGATGCGTACCGGTGAGGGCAAGACCCTGGTGGCGACCCTGCCCGCCTACCTCAACGCCCTGGCGGGCAACAGCGTGCATCTGATCACGGTCAACGACTATCTGGCGGGGCGCGATGCCCACTGGATGTCGCCGCTGTACAACTTTCTCGGCGTATCGGTGGGCGTGGTGAAGTCCGGCCAGACCCAGGAGCAGAAGCGCGAGGCCTACAGCGCCGACATTATCTATGGCACCAACAACGAATTCGGTTTCGACTACCTGCGCGACAACATGGCCTTCCGCATCGAGGATCGGATGCAGGGTGATCTCAGTTTCGCGATTGTCGACGAGGTGGACTCGATCCTGATCGACGAGGCCCGCACGCCGCTGGTGATTTCGGGCGCCTCCGAAGACAGTTCGCTGCTGTACAAGAAGATCAACCAGCTGATTCCGTCCCTGCGTCGCGACAGCGAGGAAGAGCCCGGCCACTACAGCGTCGACGAGAAGCAGCGCCAGATCGAGCTGACTGAAACCGGCCACGAACATGTGGAGGAGCTGCTTACCCGGGAGGGCCTGCTGCAGGAAGGTGAGAGCCTGTATGCGGCCACCAACCTGAACCTGCTGCACCACGTCTATTCCGGCCTGCGGGCCCACGTCCTGTTCCACCGCGATGTGGAGTACATCGTCCAGGGCGACCAGGTGGTGCTGATCGACGAACACACCGGCCGGACCATGACCGGGCGGCGGCTGTCGGAGGGTTTGCACCAGGCGATTGAGGCCAAGGAGGGAGTGCGTATCCAGAGCGAGAGCCAGACCCTCGCCTCCACCACCTTCCAGAATTATTTCCGCCTGTACAAGAAGCTGGCGGGCATGACCGGCACCGCCGACACCGAAGCTTTCGAATTCCGCCAGATCTACGGCCTCGACGTATTGGTCATCCCCACCAACAAGCCGGCGCAGCGTGTCGACCTCAACGACCTGGTCTACCTGACCCGGGAGGAGAAGTTCGACGCCATCCTCGCCGACGTCAAGGATTGCATGGAGAAGGGCGCGCCGGTGCTGGTGGGTACCGCATCGGTGGAGACTTCCGAGGAGCTGTCGCAGCGGTTCCGCAAGGCCGGGGTGCAGCACAAGGTCCTCAACGCCAAGTACCACGAGCAGGAGGCCGAGATCATTGCCCAGGCCGGCCGCCCCGGTGTGGTGACCATCGCCACCAACATGGCTGGCCGGGGCACCGATATCGTGCTCGGAGGCAACCTCGACGCCGAGCTGGAATCCTTCGGCGAGGTCAGTGACGAGAAGCGCGCGGAGCTGACCGCGGCCTGGCGCCAGCGGCACGAACAGGTACTCGCCGCCGGCGGCCTGCACATCCTCGGTACCGAGCGGCACGAATCGCGCCGAATCGACAACCAGCTGCGGGGCCGCGCCGGGCGCCAGGGAGACCCGGGGGTGTCCCGTTTCTACCTGTCGCTGGAAGACAACCTGATGCGCATATTTGCCTCCGATCGGGTCAAGGGCTTCATGCAGGCCCTGGGTATGGAGAAGGGCGAGGCCATCGAGCATCGCATGGTGACCAACGCCATCGAGAAAGCCCAGCGCAAGGTGGAGGGTCGCAACTTCGATATTCGCAAGCAGCTGCTGGAATACGATGACGTTGCCAACGACCAGCGCCAGATCATCTACAACCAGCGCAACGAACTGCTGGGTGAGGCGGACATTGCCGATACCATCTCCGCGATTCGCGAGGACGTGGTCAACGACGCCATCTCCAGTTACATCCCGCCGATGAGCGTAGAGGAGCAGTGGGATGTGCCAGGCCTGGAGCGCCAGCTGGAAGCGGAGTTCGCCAGCAAGCTGCCGCTGCAGGCCTGGCTGGACGCGGACGACAATCTGCACGAGGATGCTCTGCGGGAGAAGATTGTGGCGGCAATCCAGGCAGCCTACGACGCCAAGTGCGAGAGCGTCGGCCCGCCCATGCGCAAGATCGAGAAACAGATCATGCTGCAGGTGCTGGACAACCTGTGGAAGGACCATCTGGCGACCATGGACCACCTGCGCCAGGGCATTCACTTGCGTGCGTATGCGCAGAAAAATCCCAAGCAGGAGTACAAGCGGGAGTCCTTTGCCCTGTTCGAGCAGCTGCTGCAGAACCTGAAGTACGAAGTGGTCAAGTTCCTCAGTCATGTGCAGATCCAGCACCAGGACGAATCCGCATTGATCGAGGCACGGCGTCGGGAGGAGGCAGAGCGAGAGAAGCTGGCGTTCCAGCACGCGGCGGCATCGGCCATGGCGGAAGAAGCGCTGGCGGAAGATCCCGCTTCGCGCCAGCCCGAGCCGCCCCAGACCTTTACCCGGGAGCAGCCCAAGGTCGGCCGCAATGAGCCCTGTCCCTGCGGTAGCGGCAAGAAATACAAGCAGTGTCACGGACGGATTGAATAGCCCGGGTCGGGCAGCGGCGGAGAAGCGACAATGGCGGTAGGGGAACAGAACCTGGGAGAGCTGCTGCCGGTACCCGGCCTGCGGCTGGCGACGGTGTCAGCGGGGATCAAGAAGCCGGGTCGCAAGGACCTGGTGCTGCTGGAGCTCGCCCCGGGCAGCCACTGTGTCGGCGTGTTCACGCGCAATGCTTTCTGTGCGGCGCCGGTGACGGTGGCAAAGGACAGCCTGCGCGCGGTGGCCAATCGGCCCGCCTATCTGCTGGTCAATACCGGCAATGCCAATGCGGGCACCGGTGAGCGCGGCCTCGCGGATGCGCAGCGCTGCACCGCGGCCCTGGCCGAGATGACCGGCGTGGAGCCGGAAGCGGTGTTGCCGTTTTCCACCGGCGTCATCGGCGAGCCCCTGCCGGTACAGAAAATCATCGAGGCGCTGCCCAACGCACTGCTGGATCTCCGCGCTGACGGCTGGCTGGACGCTGCCCACGGCATCATGACCACGGACACCCGCCCCAAGGCCCATTCCCGGCGCTTTCACTGCGATGGCCGCGACTATGTGATGACCGGTATCGCCAAGGGTGCGGGCATGATCCGCCCCAATATGGCGACCATGCTGTCCTATGTGGCGACGGACGTGGCGGTTGCCCCGGCGCTGTTGCAGACGCTGCTGAGCGAGGCGGCGGAACTGTCTTTCAACCGCATCACCATCGATGGCGACACCTCAACCAACGACGCCTGCATGCTGGTCGCCACCGGGGCTGCCGGGAATCCGCTGCTGGATTCTGCTGACGCACCTCTCTGCCAGGCCTTGCGGGAAGCCCTGCAAAGCCTGTGCGTGGAGCTGGCCCAGGGCCTGGTGCGGGACGGGGAGGGCGCCAGCAAGTTCGTCACCGTCCAGGTCAACGGCGGCGGCGACGAGCAGGAGTGCCTCGACGTGGCCTTTACCATCGCCCATTCACCGCTGGTGAAGACCGCGCTGTTCGCCTCTGATCCCAACTGGGGGCGGCTGCTGGCGGCGATCGGACGGGCCGGGCTGGAGGCGCTGGACGTCAGCCGGGTTGGCGTCTACCTCAACGAGGTCCTGATAGCCGAGAACGGCTGCCGCGCCGCGAGCTACTCCGAGGAGCAGGGTGTTGCGGCGATGGCGCCGGAAGAGATCGTCATCCGTATCGAATTGCAGCGCGGCAGCGCCACAGCCACAGTCTGGACTACCGACTTTTCCTACGACTATGTGCGCATCAATGCCGAGTACCGGACCTGAATGGCGGCGGTCCATGTGGCAGTGGGCGTGGTGGTCGATGAGCAGGGGCGCATTCTGATCAGCCAGCGAGCCTCTGATGCTCACCAGGGTGGCCTGTGGGAGTTCCCGGGCGGCAAGGTGGAAGCCGGCGAGTCGGTGACCCGGGCGCTGGCGCGGGAGCTGCGGGAAGAGCTGGGTATCGGTTTCAGCGAATCCCGGCCGCTGTTGATTGTGCCGCATGACTACGGTGACAAGGCGGTGTTGCTGGATGTGCATCTGGTGAGCCAGTTAAGCGGCAACGCCCGCGGCCTGGAAGGACAGCCGCTGGCCTGGGTGACTGTACAGGAACTGCCCCGCTACGAATTCCCCGCCGCCAACGTGCCTATTGTGGAAGCGCTGCGCCGCGAACTGGGCGATGCACGCGGCGCCTAACGCCGCTGCTGCTCCGCCCGCTGCAGAAACTCCTTGTGCAGCTCGGCGACAATATCATCCAGCGCCGCCAGCGGGCCGCTGTTGTCCACCACGATATCGGCCAGTGCCAGTCGCTCCTGGCGCGGCAGCTGCGCCGCCATAATGCGTCTTACCTGGGCTTCGTCGTTGCTGTCCCGGTCCATGGTGCGCGCAAGCTGTACTTCCTCGGGTACGTCCACGACCACCACCAGTTCCGCAAGCTGGCGCTGGCTGGCTGATTCCAGCAGCAGGGGCGAGCTGAGGATGGTGTAGGGCGACTCCGATGCAGCCAGCTGCGCGCGGATTTCCTCGCCGATCAGCGGGTGGGTAAGCTGCTCCAGCCACTGCCGCTGCGCCGGGTCGGCGAATACGATAGCCCGCAGGGCAACCCGGTCCAGGGAGCCGTCCGCCCGCAGGACCTCGGCGCCAAAGTGCTCGGCTATGGCCTGCAGGGCGGGGCGGCCAGGCTCGACTACTACTCTGGCCGCGAGGTCCGCGTCCACCACGGTAACGCCCCGGCCGGCAAACCGGTCGGTGACCGCACTCTTGCCGCTGCCGATGCCGCCGGTGATGCCAATAATCAGGGTCATTGCGTGCCTGTTGTCCTTGCCGCCGGGTCAGGGCTGCGGTGCAGCTGTGCCGAGCCAGGCGGCGAGAATCTGTTCGCCCCAGACCAGTCCCAGCCAGCCCGCCGTGGCGAGATAGGGGCCAAAGGGAATCGGGACCTCGCGGCCGCGGCGTTTGATTACCATCAGGGCGATGCCCGCCACCGCTCCAACGATTGAAGACAACAGGATGATCAGCGGCAGGGCCTGCCATCCCAGCCAGGCGCCGAGTGCGGCGAGCAACTTGAAGTCGCCATAACCCATGCCCTCCTTGCCGGTGAGTAACCTGAACAGCCAGTACACGCTCCACAGGATGCCATAGCCGGCGATCGCCCCCAGTACTGCGTCCGCCAGGGGTACAAAGATGCCGCCAAGATTGAAGGCCAGCCCCAGCCAGAGCAGCGGCAGGGTAATATCGTCCGGCAGCAACTGGGTGTCGTAGTCGATCAGGGTAAGCGCGATCAGGGCCCAGGTCAGCAGCGCCGCGCCCAGCAGTTGCAGGCCCGGTCCAAAATGTATCCCCAGCCACAGGGTCAACAGGCCGGTCAGCAGTTCCACTACCGGGTAGCGGGGGGAAATTCGCACCCTGCAGTTGGCGCATTTGCCCCCCAGGGCCAGGTAGCTGAACACGGGAACATTGTGCCAGGGTTTCACCGGCGCCTTGCAGGCCGGGCAGTGGGAGTTGGGGGCAGCGAGGTTCAGGGCCGGTTCAGCTTCTGCTGGCGTCTGCTCCAGCAGTTCGCAGCAGTCCCGCCGCCACTGCGCCTGCATCATCAGCGGCAGGCGGTAGGCCACGACGTTGAGGAAGCTGCCAACGACCAGGCCCAGAAGCAGCAGGCAGGTCGCCAGCCACCCGGGGTGCTGGGCAAATACGTCTAGCAAACTGGCTCCCCCGCCGGCAAGGCCCTCAGATTACCGAGCCGAGCATGAAGATCGGCAGGTACATGGCGATCATCAGGCCACCCACCAGCACACCCAGCACCGACATGATAATGGGCTCCATCAGCGAACTGAGGCTGTCCACGGCGTTGTCTACCGCTTCCTCATAGTGCTGCGCCACCTTGTCCAGCATGTCGTCCAGGGCGCCGGATTCCTCGCCGATGGAGACCATCTGCAACAGCATATTGGGAAACAGGCCGGTGGCCTTGACTGCCTGGTAGAGCGTGGTGCCGGTGGTGACGTCGTCCCGGATCTGGATGATCGCCTTGCTGTACACCGAGTTGCCGGCAGCGCCGGCAGTGGAATTGAGCGCATCCACCAGCGGGACACCGGCGGCAAAAGTGGTGGCCAGGGTGCGGGAAAACCGCGCGACCACCGCATCGTGGACGATACCTCCCACGACCGGCAGGCGCAGGGCCAGGCGGTCCAGGAATTCGGAGAACGCCACCGAGCGGTGCTTGAACTCCATCAACGCATAGCCGGTGGCCAGCATGCCGAGCAGGATGATAAACCACCAGTCCTGCATGAAGTTGGACAGCCCCACCACCATCAGGGTAAAGGCCGGCAGGTCCGAGCCGAAGCTGCGGAAGGTTTCCGCGAACTGGGGCACCACCTTGATCAGCAGGATGGCGGTGACCACGATGGCGACAACCACCACCGCTGTCGGGTAGGTCATCGCCTTCTTGATCTTGGCCTTGAGCTGCTCGGTCTTTTCCTTGTAGGTGGCTACCCGACCCAACATCACTTCCAGGGTTCCGGAGGCCTCGCCGGAGGCCACCAGGCTGCAGAACAGGTCGTCAAACTGGCGCGGGTACTTGGCGAGAGAGGGCGCCAGGCCCGACCCGGAGGCGACGTCATTCTTGATATTGACCACCAGCTCGCGCATCTTCGGCTTTTCCAGGCCCTCCGCCACGATATCGAAGCTCTGCACCAGCGGCACCCCGGCCTTCATCATGGTCGCCAACTGGCGGGTGAAGATGGCGATGTCCGAGGCCTTGATCGGCTTGCCGCTATTGAATAACGGTTTTGCCTTTTTCTTCACCGATTTTGGCTTGATACCCTGGGTGCGCAGCTGCGCCTTGGCCATGGCTGAGCTCTGGGCCGAGACTTCCCCCTGGGCGTTGCGGCCGTTGCGGTCGGTACCGTTCCACTGGAACACATACTTCGCAACGCCCTTGGTCATTGTCTTGCTTGCCATAATGCTGCCCGTTCCCTGCTATTGCCTGGTCTGCTGCTAGTCGGTTGTGACCCGGTTGACCTCTTCCAGGCTGGTGAGTCCATTGGCGACCTTCACGAGTGCCGACTGGTGCAGGTCCCGGAAGCCCTCCTCCCGCGCCTGCTTGTGAATCTCCATGGCGTTGCCGTGGGCCAGAATCAGCTGGGCGATGCTGGGGGTGATGCGCACCACTTCGTAGATACCCACCCGGCCCTTGTAGCCGTCCTTGCACAGTTCACAGCCCACCGCCTTGCGGATGTTCGCCGTGGCCAGCTGCTCCTCGGTGAAGCCCGCCTGCAGCAGTACCTCCTGCGGGATATCGTCCGCCGGCGCGCTGCACTCCTTGCACAGGCGCCGCGCGAGGCGCTGGGCGATGATCAGGTTGACCGAAGTGGCGACGTTGAATGAGGGTACGCCCATGTTCAGGAGGCGGGTAACCGTCTCCGCGGCGCTGTTGGTGTGCAGGGTGGACAACACCAGGTGACCGGTCTGGGCGGCCTTGATGGCGATCTCCGCTGTTTCCAGGTCGCGGATCTCCCCCACCATGATGACGTCCGGGTCCTGGCGCAGGAAGGAGCGCAGCGCTTCGGCGAAGTTCAGCCCGACCTTGGGGTTGACGTGGACCTGGTTGATCCCTTCCATATTGATTTCCACCGGGTCTTCCGCGGTGGAAATATTGCGCTCCGGCTGGTTCAGCAGGTTGATGCCGGTGTACAGCGATACGGTTTTACCGGACCCGGTAGGACCGGTGACCAGGATCATGCCCTGGGGCTTGCTCAGGGCATTGAGATACATTTCCTTCTGGTCTTCCTCGTAGCCCAGGGCGTCGATGCCCATCTGGGCGCTGCTGGGGTCGAGGATACGCAGCACCACCTTTTCCCCGAACAGGGTCGGCAGGGTGTTGACCCGGAAGTCGATGGCCCGGTTGCGGGACAGCTTCATCTGGATGCGCCCGTCCTGGGGTACGCGGCGCTCCGAGATATCCATCTGCGACATGATCTTGAGGCGTGCGGCCATCCGCGCAGCGAGGTTCTTTGGCGGCTTCACCACTTCCCGCAGGATGCCGTCGGTGCGGAATCGCACGCGGTAATTCTTCTCGTAGGGCTCGAAGTGGATGTCGGATGCGCCCTGCTTGATGGCGTCGATCAGCACCTTGTTGATGAAGCGCACGATGGGCGTTTCATCAACGTTGTCGGTATTTTCCTCTTTGCCCGGCTCGTCGCCGCCGGAGATGTCGATGTTGTCGAAATCCTCGGTATCAAGGTCCCCGAGGTCCCCGACCATGTTGTCCTGGGCATCCACCCACTGGCTGATAACCTTGCTGAGAGTCCGCTCCTCCACCAGTACCGCATCGGTGTTGATGCCGGTGTGAAACTTGATTTCATCCAGCGCGGCGAGATTGGTGGGATCGGACACGGCAATGAACAGGCGGTTGCCGCGGCGATACAGGGGCAGGGCGTGGTGTTTGGTTACCAGGTTGGCGTCCACCAGCCCCGCGGGCTGCGTGGCCATATTGAAGGCGGCGATGTCGAACAGGGGAACCCCGAACTCCACCGAGGCGACTTCAGCGATACGCTGGCTGTCCAGATTGAGCTTGTCGACCAGGTATTTCACCAGGGGCACGCGTTCGTAGGCGGCCTCTCGCTGGGCTTCCTTGGCGTTTTCGGCGCTGAGCAGGCCTTCCACCACCAGTCGACCGGCCAAGCCACTTAGCTGCCCTATTGCTCTTTCATTCATCCGGTGTGCATCCCTGACTGTCGCTTTGTTGTCTGCACGAGTTAGCGGTTACGCTCTAGTATACTCACACTAAGTTAATGCTAATACCCTGTTTCGCCTGTAAAAGCATGATTTTATGTGGAATTCTTGGGCTTTTTTGTGCCGTGGCAGGGTGGGGCGCGGGCGGGATGGGCCAGTGGCTATCGCCTGACTGCCGTAAATTGTCACATAAGGCCACTGTCTGCCCCATGTGGGTCATGGCGCGCGACCGGGCGAAATCGAAGTGTGAGCACCGCGGCGCGCCAAGTGGCTGAAAAACAAAGGGAAAAATTCATGCCCGCTGGGCGCTCGAAGTTGGCATGAGGTGTGCATGTTCTCTTTTGCAGCATGCTGCCAGGGGCAGTTGAGCTTATGTGAACGAAACCCCCCAGGGGAAAGGAGCAGGAAACATGAAGATGCAACAGGTGCAAAAGGGTTTTACCCTGATCGAACTGATGATCGTGATCGCGATCGTCGGTATTCTGGCTGCCATCGCGCTGCCGGCATACCAGGATTACACGGTGCGCGCGCGGATGTCAGAGCCGATGGCGAAGCTTTCCGAGGCGAAGGCGACTATCGCCGAATTCTATTCCTCGCAGCTCGAGTCTCCGGATACGCTGGCAGAAGCGGGACTGCTCGGTGAAGAAGACGATATCGGGACGGAAATCGTCCAGTCGATGACTCTCGAAGTAAACAGTCTGGCACCGGTTGTATCGATCTTCGTGCATGCATCGGTGTTGCCTGGCGAGAGTTCCGATCTGGCGTTCCAGCTCTCCGGCGTGACCCGCGCCGATGGGACCATTACCTGGAAGTGCCGCCCGGGTGCAGGCAACGCTCAGGCTACGCCAATGCTGACCAAGTGGCTGCCCACCAGCTGCCGCGGCTAAGCACTATAGCGTTAGATTGAGCCCGGCGATGCCGGGCTTTTTTTTGTCCTGCAGTGTAACCTTGCGCTTTTGATTCTGGTTGTCTGGCCGTGAATGTTCGTGGGTATTGCCTTGCCGCATTGATCGGCGCGTTCCTCACCGTACTGCTGTACCTGCCCGGCCTGTCCGGCCCCTGGCTGTTCGACGATCACCCCAACCTGCTGCAAAACCCCCAGCTGGAGTTCGATCCGCGGGTCGCCGACGAGTGGCGCACGGCGGCGCTCAGCTCCAATTCCGGTCCCCTGCGGCGGCCGCTGGCGATGCTGAGCTTTGCCGCCCAGGCAGCCGCCGACGGCGCGCTTCACCCCCTGGCCCTGAAGGCGGGTAACCTCGCCCTGCACCTGCTGTGCGCGGTCCTGGTCGGCGGGCTGGCCTGGTCCATACTGGCCGTGGTGGAGCCCGGAGCCCCGGCTTCGCGGCGCCGCCTGTGGGCGCTGTTCGCGGCGGCACTTTGGGCCCTGCAGCCATTGCATGTGTCCACGGTGCTGTACCCGGTACAACGCATGGCCCAGGTCGCGGCGCTGTTTATGCTGGCGGGTCTGTGGCTGTACGCGCACTGGCGCCAGCGCTGGGCGCTGCGGGGCGCCACCCCGGCGGAGCTGGGGGCGGCGGCCATCTGGCTGGCACTGCTCACCGGTCTGGCGGCGCTGGGCAAGGAGAACGGATTGCTGCTGCCCTGGCTGCTGCTTGCGCTGGAGGTGAGTCTCTTCCGCGGGCGCTGGGCGGGTCGTGAATCCGCCCTCCTGTTGCGCCTGGGGTGGGTGCTGCTGCTGTTGCCGCTATTCCTGGGGCTGGCACTGTTGCTGCAGGCGCCTGACTGGTTGCTGGGCGGCTACAATAACCGCGACTTCACCCTGTTGGAGCGCCTGCTGACCCAGGCCCGGTTGCTCTGGCAATACCTCTACCTGCTGGTCGTTCCTGATATCGGTGCGATGGGGCTGCACCACGATGACCTGAGGCTATCCCGGAGCCTGCTCACCCCGTGGACCACGGCGCTGGCGCTGGCGGCCTGGTTACTGTTGGTGGCCGTCGCTGTCTGGCTGCGTCATCGTCTCCCCCTGTTGCTGCTGGCAGTGCTGGTGTACCTGCTCGGGCACAGCATGGAATCGGGGCCCTGGCCGCTGGAGATGGTGTTCGAACACCGCAATTACCTGCCCAGCGCGGGGCTCGCTGTGTTCGCCGGCTGGGCGCTGGGGCAGGGAATCGCCCGTCTCGGCCCGCTGCCCGCGGTGGCAGTGCCGCTGCTGTGCTGCCTGATCTATGGCGGCTTTTTGTTTGTGCGTAGCAGCACCTGGTCCGATGAGCTTCGTCTGGCGCAGGTCAATAGCCTCAACCATCCCGATTCGGTGCGGGCCCGACATGCGGTGGCCAATGTCCTGATGGAGCGTTTCCTGGCCCCGCAGGACCATGGGCTCGATCGTCAGCAGCGTGCGATTTACCTGGCCGAGGCGCGCCAGCGCTACCAAGAGAATTACCGGAGCAACGCCGCTGACCTCGGGTCCCTGATCATGCTGTACCAGATCGACAGCGGCTATTACGGCGATCAGGCTGATCCCGGGCGCTGGCTGGCGCTGGCCAGGGACGCGGTGCAGTCGAAGGTGCTGCAGGTCTCGGATTATATTGCCCTGCAGTCCCTTATGCGGTGCCTCGGTGCGGGCCGCTGCCGCGCCGCGGGGGGCGAAGCGGAGCTGCTGATCACAGAGCTTGAGCAGCGCTACCCCGGTTCCTTGCGCATCGCCAGGCTGCACTACGAGTACCTGCTGGCGACTGCCGCGCCGCGGGAAGCGCGCATGGCGGTGCTGGAGCAGCACCTGGCTCCTTCGGTGGCAGCCAGCCGCCTGCGCTATCGGTTGATAGAGGAACTGGGCGCGGAGCAGCGCTTCGGGCCCATTTTTGAGCAGGCGCGGGTCCTGCTGGCCAACGACCCCGGGTATCGCGAGCTCAGCTCGCTGCGGCACATGTTCTCCACCAGCCGAGTAGAGGCGCCATGATGCAGCGGGCAGCCCGTTCCTGGCCGGTCGCCCTGCCGCTGCTGGCAGTGCTGCTGGCACTGACAGCATGGCTGTATTGGCCGGGCACCAGTGGGCCACCCCTGCTGGACGATATGTCCAGCGTGCTGGTCATCGACGATCTGCAAGGTGAGCGCGAGCGTTTCTGGGACGTGGTGCTTGGCGACGGCTCCGGCCCGCTGGGGCGCCCGGTTACCATGCTCAGTTTCGCCGTGGAAAAGCTCTGGTTGGATGACAGCCTGCAGACCAGCAAGCGGGTCAATCTGGTCCTGCACCTGGTTAACGGCGTGCTGGTGGCGGCGATATTCGGCGTGCTGCTGGCCCACCTGGCGGCTCCGGCGGCGCCGATACTGGCCACCCTGCTGGCGGGGGCCTGGCTGCTGGCGCCGCTGCAGGTCAGCACGGTTCTCTATGTCGTGCAGCGCATGGCCATGCTCAGCACGACATTCATGCTGTGCACCCTGCTGGCCTGGCTGCTCTGGCGCCGGGGCCTCGCAGCGGGCCGGTTGGCCTGGCACTGGCTGGCACTGGTGCTGCTGTCAGCGCTGGTCGCGATCTTTGCCAAGGAAAACGCGGTAGTGATTATCCCGGTGTTGCTGCTGCTGGAGGCTCTTTGGTTCCAGTGCCGGGACACGCAGGGGCGTGTCATGCCGCGCTGGCGGCGGGCTGTGCACGGCGCTATCGGCGCCGGCGCGGCGGGTTTGCTGCTGGTCGCGGCGTGGCGCTGGGAGGCGCTTGCGGCGGCCTTTCGTCACCGCCCGTTCAGCCTGGAGGAGCGGCTGCTGACCCAGCTGCGGGTGCTCTGGGATTACGTGGGGCAGCTGTGGTGGCCGGACCCGCAGCGCTTGGGGGTATACCACGATGACTTCGCGATCTCCCACAGCCTGACCGAACCGCTCACCACCCTGTGGGCCGCGATCGCCTGGGGCGTCGTCGGCGCCCTGACACTGCTGGCATTGCGCTGGCGCCAGGGGCGCTGGGCCGCACTGGGGATTGCCTGGTTTCTGGTGGGGCATGCGGTCGAGGGCAGTGTCCTGCCGCTGGAGCTGTACTTCGAGCACCGCAATTACTTTCCGGCCCTGGGGCTATTCCTGCTGCTGGGTCTGGGATTGCTGGCGCTGATGCGCCTGGGGCCGCCAATGGTGGCTCCGGTTCTCACCCTGCTGGCGGTGTATGTGTTCTGGCTGGGGCTGCAGACCTCGCCGCTGGTGCAGATCTGGTCCAGCCGGCCACTGCTGGCCATGCACCATGTCAACGGCCACCCCGGCTCTGCCCGGGCGAACACCGACATGGCCGTGTTGTTGGCGGGCGCGGGCGCTCTGGCGGAAGCGCGACAGTACTCGGAACGGGCGTTCCGGGCCAGCAGCGGCGAGCGCGACGCCGACCGGGCGCTGCGCGATCTGGCCCTGGCCTGTCTTGCCGCTGTTGCCGTCGCCCCGGCTGAAAGCCTAGCGAGTGGTGCGGTCAATCCTCAGCGCCCGGTGAGTTCGGTGACAACGCTGCTGACACTGGTCAGGCTGCTGCAGGATAATGCCTGCCCGGGTTTTCCGCGGGCGCAGTTTGCCGATCACATGGCGACCCTGTTCCTGGTGGATGACTTCGAGCGCAGGGCGGCGGCCAACGTCTATTCCAGCCTGGCGGTGCTCGAAAATGCCCTGGGGCGGTTCGAGTACGCCCTCGAATATACCGAGCAGTTCCTGGCGCTGTCCCCCGACAACACTCGCGGCCAGCTTATGAAGCTGCATTTCGCCACCGCCTTGGGTAAAGTGGCGGTCGCAGAGGAAATGATCGCGGCCCTGCAGGTCAAGCAGGCTGCGGGTGAGCTGAATGTCGGTGAGCAGCAGACACTGGCACTGTATACGGAGCAGCCATAGTTGAAATTTTCCATCGTCATTCCGGCCAAGAACGAGGAGCAGGGTCTCGCCCTGTTCCTGCCGCGGCTGCGGGAGCTGTACCCCGAGGTGCCGATAACCGTGGTCGACGACGGTTCCACCGATGGCACGCGCGCCGTCTGCGAGTCGGCGGGGGTGCAGGTGCTGTCACAGCCCTACTCCAAGGGCAACGGCGCCGCGATCAAGGCCGGCGCGCTGGCGGCGAGGGGCGACTACATCGTGTTTCTGGACGGTGATGGCCAGCACAACCCCGAGGACATCGCGCGCCTGCTGGCAAAACTGGACGAGGGCTATGATCTGGTGGTCGGCGCCCGCAGCGGCCGGGAGATGCAGGCCAGCATCGCCCGCTGGAGCGCCAATGCGTTCTACAACCGTCTCGCCAGCTGGATGGTCAACCGGCGCATCGATGATCTCACCTCGGGCTTTCGCGCGGTCAACCGACGCAAATTCCTGAGCTTCCTGTATCTGTTGCCCAACGGTTTCAGCTACCCGACGACCTCGACCATGGCTTTCTTCCGGGCGGGTTATTCGGTGGGCTTTGTCCCCATCGAAGTCAGCCAGCGCCTGGGCAGGAGCCACATCAACCTGCTGCGCGACGGGGTGCGATTCTTCCTGATCATCTTCAAGATCGGCACGCTGTATTCGCCGCTCAAGGTCTACTTTCCGGTATCGGTATTGACCTCGGGACTGGGTGTGTTCAATTACCTGGCAGCGACCCTGACCAGCGGTTCCTGGCGCTTTACCAACATGAGCACACTGCTGGTGCTTGCGGGCATGATCGTGTTCCTGATCGGCCTGCTGTCAGAGCAGCTGACCAACCTGCAGTTCAAGGATGTGGATCACGGGGAGGATCGTTGACGCGGCTCACGGGATATGCAGCGCCAGCGTCTCCTTCACCTGCTCCATGACTACATAGCTGGTTGATTCCTGTACCCCCGGCAGGGTCAGCAGGGTTTCCCCGAGAAACGCGCGGTAGGCATTCATGTCCGCCACCCGGGCCTTGATCAGGTAGTCGAAGTTGCCGGACACCAGGTAGCACTCCTGCACCTCGGGTAACTCAAAGGCGCTCTGCTTGAATTCCTCGAAAATGTCCTGGGACGTGCGGTTGAGGCGGATCTGCACGAACACCACCAGCCCGGCGTCGAGAAAATCCGGGTTGAGGATGGCCTGGTAGCCGCGGATGACGCCCTCCCGTTCCAGCCGTTTGATCCTTTCCTTGCAGGGTGTGGTGCTGAGACCGACCTGCCGCGCAAGCTCGGCGTAGCTGCTGCGCGCGTCCTGTTGCAGCAGGCGCAACAGGCGGCGGTCAGTGCGGTTGAGGGTATGCAGTTTGCGCTCCATGATCATCCACCATCAGCCTGGTTATATACGTGCGTTCCGGCTGTATATTACGGTTCTAGGGTGGTCGATTCCACTTAATATGTGCTTCAAAAAAGCCGAATCGGCTGCTGCGAGGCAGAAAAAACCGAGGAAAAGTCAGCGGCTCCGGGCTAGCATGCGCCGTATCAATCACTGCTCGCAGGGAGCACAGTCATGCTGATCGGCGTTCCGAAGGAAATCAAGAATCACGAGTACCGCATAGGCCTGACCCCGGCCGGAGTACGCGAGCTGGTGCACGATGGCCACCAGGTGCTGGTGGAGAAGGACGGCGGCGAGCCCATCGGCTTCGACGATGCCCAGTACGTCGATGCGGGGGCGGAAATCGTCGCGGGCCCGGAGGATATATTTGCCCGGGCGGACATGAGCATCAAGGTCAAGGAGCCGCAGCCCGGCGAGTGCCGGATGCTGCGCCCCGGCCAGCTCCTGTTTACCTACCTGCACCTGGCCCCGGACCCGGACCAGGCGCGCGCGCTGCTGGCCTCCGGCGCTACCTGTATCGCCTATGAAACCGTCACCTCGAAAGGGCACGGCCTGCCGCTGCTGGCCCCCATGAGCGAGGTGGCGGGGCGCATGGCCATCCAGGCCGGGGCCCACAACCTGGAAAAGGCCCAGGGCGGTAACGGCGTGCTGCTGGGCGGCGTACCCGGTGTGGAACCGGCCAGGGTGCTGGTGATCGGCGGCGGCGTGGTCGGCATCAACGCCGCCCGCATGGCCATGGGTATGGGTGCGGACGTCACCCTGCTGGACCGGGACCTCAATCGCCTCAAGGAACTGGATATGGTATTCGGGGGCCGGCTGAAAACGGTCTACTCCACCAAGGAAGCCGTGGAGCGTTACGCACTGGAGGCGGACCTGGTGGTCGGCGCCGTGTTGATACCCGGCGCCTCGGCGCCGAAGCTGATCTCCCGCGAACTGGTCACGCGGATGAAGAAAGGCGCGGTGATGGTGGATGTGGCGATCGACCAGGGCGGCTGCTTCGAAACCAGCAAACCTACCACCCACAAGGACCCCACCTATGTGGTTGACGGTGTCGTGCACTACTGCGTGGCCAATATGCCCGGCGGTGTGGCGCGCACCTCGACCATCGCGCTCACCAACGCCACGCTGCCCTATGCGGTGAAGCTGGCCAGGGACGGCGTCAGCGTTGCGCTGGAGCGCGATGAACACCTGCGCAATGGCCTCAATGTCCACGCTGGCTTGGTGACTCACCCCGCTGTGGCGGAGGCGCTGGGTTACGAGTACGTGGAGGCCATGGCTGCGCTGGCCCGCAAGCCGCTGGAGCAGTGCGCCTGACCGGTCCCGGGCGGTCGCGGGGGGAACCGGGGCGGTAATCCCGCCCCGGCTCTTCAGCCGCCGTATTTTGCTTTGGCTTCCCGCCGCCGGGCGTGCAACACGGGCTCGGTATAGCCGTTGGGTTGCTCGCAGCCCTTCAACACCAGGTCCAGCGCCGCCTGAAACGCCACGCTGGCACTGAAATCCGGTGCCATGTTGCGATAGGCGGGATCGCCGGCATTCTGCTGGTCCACCACCGCCGCCATGCGCTGCAGGGTCTCCATCACCTGCGCCTCGCTGCAGACGCCGTGGCGCAGCCAGTTGGCGAGGTGCTGGCTGGAAATACGCAGGGTGGCGCGGTCTTCCATCAGGCCGATGTTGTTGATGTCGGGTACCTTGGAACAGCCCACGCCCTGGTCGATCCAGCGCACTACATAGCCGAGGATCCCCTGGGCGTTGTTGTCCAGCTCGCGCTGGATATCCGCGGCGGTGAGCCCCTCGGCGCCCTTCAGCGGGATGCTGAGAATGTCGTCCAGCGATGCCCGTGGCCGCGACTTCAGTTCATCCTGCCGTGCGGCGACGTTAACCTCGTGGTAATGGGTAGCGTGCAGGGTAGCGGCGGTGGGTGAGGGCACCCAGGCGGTGCTGGCCCCCGCCCGCGGATGGCCGCTCTTGGCGGCGAGCATGTCTGCCATCAGGTCCGGCATCGCCCACATGCCCTTGCCGATCTGGGCCCGGCCCTGCAGGCCGCAGGCCAGGCCGATGTCGACGTTCCAGTCTTCATAGGCATTGATCCAGGGTTCCTGCTTCATGGCGCCTTTCGGGGTCATGGCGCCGGCTTCCATGCTGGTGTGGATCTCGTCGCCGGTGCGGTCGAGGAACCCGGTGTTGATAAAGACCACGCGCTCCCGCGCGCGCTCGATGCAGGCCTTGAGGTTGACCGTGGTGCGCCGCTCCTCGTCCATGATGCCGAGTTTGATGGTGTGGCGGCCCAGTCCCAGGGCGTCCTCGATACGGTCGAACAGCTCACAGGTAAAGCCGACCTCCTCCGGGCCGTGCATTTTCGGCTTCACGATATAAACACTGCCGCGGCGGGAATTGTGCAGGGGGCCGGCGCCGCGCAGGTCGTGCAGGGCGATCATGGTGGTGAACATGCCGTCCATGATGCCTTCCGGGATCTCGTTGCCGTCGGCGTCGACAATCGCGTCGTTGGTCATCAGGTGGCCGACGTTGCGCACGAACATCAGGCTGCGGCCCGGGAGCACGAGGTCCCTGCCGTCGTTGCCGGTGAACACCCGGTCCGGGTTCAGGCGCCGGGTGAGGGTGTCGCTGCCCTTGCGGAAGGAGTCCTCGAGGTCGCCGCGCATCAGCCCCAGCCAGTTGCGGTAGACCAGCACCTTGTCCTCGGCGTCAACGGCGGCGATGGAGTCCTCGCAATCCTGGATGGTGGTCAGGGCCGCCTCCAGCACCAGGTCCTTGACGCCCGCGGCATCGGTGGCGCCAATGGGGCTTAGCGGGTCGATCTGGATATCAATGTGCAAGCCGTTGTGGCGCAGCAGGATGTTGCTCGGCGCGTTGCGCTCGCCGCGGTAGCCACGGAACTGGCTCGGGTCCGCGAGAGAGGTGATCTGGCCGGCCTGCAGTACGACCTGCAGCTTGCCGTTGACCACGGTGTAGGCCCGGGCCTGGCTGTGGTCACCGGTGGACAGGGGGCAGTGGCGGTTGAGGAAATCCCTGGCCCAGGCGATCACCTTCGCCCCGCGCACCGGGTTGTAGCCGCCCGCGCGCTCGGCGCCGCCGTCTTCGGGAATCACATCGGTGCCGTAGAGGGCGTCGTAGAGACTGCCCCAGCGCGCGTTGGCGGCATTGAGGGCATAGCGGGCGTTCATCACCGGCACCACCAGCTGGGGGCCGGCGAGGGTGGCGATCTCCGCGTCCACGTTCTCCGTGCAGATCGTGAAATCGGCCGGCTCCGGCAGCAGATAGCCGATCTCCTGCAAAAAGGCCTTGTAGGCAGCCCGGTCGTAGCCGGGGCCAGGGTTGCCGCGATGCCAGGCGTCCACCTGCGCCTGGACGGCATCGCGCCGGGCCAGCAGGGCGCGGTTGCGGGGTGCGAGGTCACGCACAATGGCATTGAGACCATCCCAGAACTGTGCCGCGGACACACCGGTGCCGGGGGCGATGTCATTTTCCAGCAGTTGGTGCAATGTGGTGGCGATCTGCAGGCCGCCTTCGGTGATGCGGTCGGTCATGGTCTGTCCTCATGCTCTGGTGGAGGCATGCATCGCCTCGCGCTATCCTGGGTCAGTAGTCTAAAGCCTGGCCTGAAGATTTAGCTAATTTATCGTTTTTATCGCGGCCATTCCCGTGGTAAATGTATTTCCGCTCAGGGCAGCGGCGGTTTCTGGTCCAGTTCCCTGGCTGTATCCGCGATCAGCTTGCGCAGCCAGCGGTTGGCAGGGTTGTGTTGCAGCAGCGGACTCCAGGCCATTTTCAGCTCCAGGGGCGGGATCGCCAGCGGCGGCTCCCGCAACACGACCCGCGGGTTGTTGCGCTTCAGCAGGGCTGCCCGGGTGGGCAGGGTGACGATCAGGTCGTTCTGTTCCGCCAGGGTCATGGCGGCCTGGTAGTGGCGGGTGAAAACGCGGATCTGGCGTTTCTTGCCGATTTTCGCCAGCGCCGCGTCCACCCAGCCCAGGCGCTGGACATCGTCCGGGTCCACGCCAACGCCGACCCCCATGCCGGTCTTGCTCACCCAGATGTGCTTGGCCTGCAGGTAATTGTCCAGGGTGAAATTGTCCAGTACCGGGTTCTCAGGGCTCAGCAGGCAGGAAAAGCTGTCGTTCCAGAGGTGGATCTGGTGAAAGGACTGGGGCATGGAATCGAAGCGGTTGATCACCATATCCACCTTGCCGCGCTCGACATCGAGAAAGCTGACATCCGAGGGCGTCATGATGTCCAGCGTGAGGCCGGGGGCCAGCACGCGCAGCTTGCCCAGCACCGCCGGCAGCAGGGTGGACTCGGCGTAGTCGCTGGCCATGATACGAAACACCCGCGAAGCCTGCTCGGGCTCGAACGCGGTGCGAGGTTGCACCGCTTGCTCGATGTTCATCAACACGTCCCGCACCAGCGGCTCCAGTTCCAGCGCGCGCTCGGTGGGGGTCATGCCGTCGGAGGTGCGCACCAGCAGGGGGTCATCAAACAGGGTGCGCAGACGGCGCAGGCCGTTGCTCATGGCGGGCTGGGACAGGTTCAGCTGGTGCGCGGCCTGGGTGACGTTGCGCTCCCGCAGGAGGGCATCGAGGTAGACCAGCAGGTTGAGATCGATACGGTTGAGTTGCACGGCTGGGACCTATTCACAAGGTAAATGGCGGGGATGAAGGTGATAGATTGGGCAAATTATACGCGGGTGGCTAAGATTGCCAAGTCAGTGACACCCGTCGGGGTGCATTGCCCGCTATAATTCAGCCCCTCGTGTTACCGCAACAAAAGGACGACCGCCCGATGAGCAGCTACCGCGCCCCCATTGAAGACATGACTTTCCTGCTCGAGGAGCTGCTCGATGTGGGTGGCACGCTGGGCAGCCTGCCGGCGTTCGCCGAGCTCGGCCTGGGCCCGGAACTCACGGGCGCGCTGCTGGATGAGGGCGCGAAACTCGCCGGCGGGGTGCTCGCGCCCCTGCGCCGGGTGGGAGACGAACAGCCAGCGACCTGCAGCGACGGGGCCATCACCCTCAGCCCGGGCTACGCGGATGCCCTGCGGCAGCTGGGTGCGGGCGGCTGGATGGGGATCGCCTCGGATCCGGAATACGGCGGCCAGGGCCTGCCGGAGCTCTATGCCACGGCCGCCTGTGAGATGTGGAACAGCGCCAACCTGGCCTTTGGTCTGGCCCCCATGCTCAGCAGCGGCGCCGCGCTGGCCATTCACGCCCACGGCACCGAAGAGCAGAAACAGCTGTACCTGCCGAAGATGCACGCGGGTGAATGGGCCGGCACCATGAACCTGACCGAGTCCGGCGCCGGCTCCGACCTCGGGGTAATGAAAACCCGCGCCGTCCCCGAGGGCGACCACTACCGCATCCACGGCCAGAAGATTTACATCACCTGGGGCGATCATGACGCCACCGACAACATTATCCACCTGGTACTGGCCAAGCTCCCGGACGCTCCCGAGGGCAGCCGCGGCATTTCCCTGTTCCTGGTACCCAAATTCCTGGTCAATGCCGACGGCAGTCTGGGTGAGCGCAACGATGTCTACCCGGTCTCCACGGAACACAAACTCGGTATCCACGGCAGCCCCACCTGCGTCATGGCCTTCGGCGACGGCGAAGGCGCCGTCGGCTATCTGGTGGGCGAGGAAAACCGCGGCCTTGCCCGCATGTTCACCATGATGAACGAGGCCCGCCTGAAGGTCGGGGTGCAGGGTCTGGCCGCCGCGGAGGGGGCGTACCAGAAGGCGGTGGCCTATGCCCGGGAGCGGGTCCAGGGTGGCGTGGCGATCATCGAACACCCGGATGTGCGGCGCATGCTGCTGACCATGAAATCCCTTGTCGAGGCCATGCGCGCCTTTGTCTACACCGAGGCGGTGACCATGGACCTGGCCCATCGCGGGCCGGAGGAAGACCGCGCCCGGCAGCAGTTCCGCATCGACCTGATGATCCCTGTGATCAAGGCCTGGCTGACGGAAGTGGGGCAGGAGCTGACCTCCCTGGGGGTGCAGGTGCACGGCGGCATGGGCTATGTTGAGGAGACCGGCGCTGCCCAGTATCTGCGGGATGTGCGCATCACCTCGATCTACGAAGGCACCAATGGCATCCAGGCGGCGGACCTGGTCAGCCGCAAGCTGGGCCGGGACCAGGGCGGCGCCATGCGCGATGCCCTGGAGCAGGTGGCGGCAACCGTGGCGGCGCTGAAAGGCCACGAGGCGGGAGATCTGCAGCAGATCGGCGCCGGCCTGGCGCGTGCCCTGGCCGGTACCGAGGAGGCCACGGCGCAGGTGCTGGAGGCGCTGCAGGCAGATCCCGCGGTGGCGCTTGGAGCCTCCTTCGATTACCTGATGCAGTGCGGCTACCTGTTCGGCGGCTGGCACCTGGCGCGCTCGGCGCTGCTGGCCAGCGACCGTCTTGCGGCGGGCGAGGACAATGACTTCTACCGCAGCAAAGTTGCCACGGCCCGGTTTTACGCCGAACAGATCCTGCCCCGTTGCGCGGCCCACGGCGGTGCCATTGCCACCGCTTCGGGCGCCCTGAACAGCTACCCGGTCGACTGGTTGTAGGAGGCTTGTGATGACCAACATATCCACGCCCGACCTGACCGATGCGGCGCCGGAGGCTGCGGTAATTGAGCTGCAGTTTCGCAATTTTGGCGCCCACCCGCGGTTCTCCGGCCGGGTGGTGACCATCAAGTGCCACGAGGACAATTCCCTGGTCAAACAGTGTGTCAGCGAAGCTGGCGAGGGCAGGGTGATCGTGGTCGACGGTGGCGGCTCCCTGCGCCGCGCCCTGCTGGGTGACATGCTGGCGGAGGAAGCCGCGCGCAATGGCTGGGCCGGTCTGGTGATCAATGGCGCGGTGCGGGACGTGGACGAAATTGCCGCGACCGCGCTGGGGGTCAAGGCGCTGGGCGCCACCCCGCTGAAAACCGAGAAGCGGGGTGAAGGACAGCGTGACATCGCCATCCAGCTCGGCGGTGCTAGCATCGCGCCGGGCGATTACCTCTACGCCGACAACAACGGCGTGATCGTCAGCCCGCGCGCCTTGCTGTAGACGCCGCTCCCGGGCGACGGCGTCAGTCCAGCAGGCGCAGGGAGAGATCCAGCGCCTTGCAGTCCTTGGTCAGTGCACCAATCGAGATATAGTCGACGCCGGTCTCCGCCACCGCCCGCAGGTTGTCGCTGTTGATATTGCCGGACGCTTCCAGTTCCAGCTTGCCCGCCACCAGCGCGACTGCCAGGCGCATGTCCTGCAGGCTGAAGTTGTCCAGCATCACCCGGTCCGCGCCGGCGGTCAGCGCCTGCTGTAACTCCTCCAGGGTTTCCACTTCCACCTCCACCGGCTTGCCAGGCGCCTGGGCCCGGGCCTGGCTGACCGCCGCCGCGATACCGCCACAGGCGCTGATATGGTTCTCCTTGATCAGGAAGGCGTCGTACAGGCCAATCCGGTGATTGTGGCAGCCGCCGCAGCGAACGGCATACTTCTGCGCCTTGCGCAGGCCCGGAATGGTCTTGCGGGTATCCAGCAGGCGTACACCGGTGCCGGCCACCATGGCCGCATAATGGCCGCAGCGGGTCGCGGTCCCGGACAGCAACTGGAGGAAGTTGAGAGCGGCGCGCTCGGCGGTGAGCAGGGAGCGCGCCGGGCCCCGGGCGGTGAACAGGGTGCTGTTGGCCTGGATTGGCGCCCCGTCCTCGGCGTTCCAGTCCACGGTCACGGCTGGGTCCACCTGGTGAAAGACGGCATCCACCCAGGCCCGCCCGCAGAGAATGCCGTCCTCGCGGGTGATAACCCGGGCGGTGGCGCGTGCGTCCGCCGGAATCAGGGCGGCGGTGATGTCGCCGCTGCCGATATCCTCCGCCAGCGCGGCGCGCACATTGTCCTGGATATCGGTGTCGGTAAGTGCGGGCATGGCGGTCAGCGTCCTGTTGGTTGGGGGCGGCGCAAGGGCGGGAATTGTAGCAGCAGTCACCGCCCGCGTTGAGCCCCCGGCACAGCTCGACTATGATGGCCGGAAACCGACGGGCGAGCCATGCACTACACACTGGACAGGGGTTGGGTTCAACAGGCGCGGCAGGTGCCGTCCCCGAATTGCGGCCCGCGGCCCGTGGGGGCTGTACCCGAGCTGATCGTGATCCACAACATCTCCCTGCCGCCGGACTGTTTCGGCGGCGACGATGTGGAGCGCCTGTTCACCAATTGCCTGAACTGGGATGCCCATCCCTACTATGAGCAGATCCGGGGGCTGGAGGTCTCGGCGCACTTCCTGGTGCGCCGCTGCGGCGAGCTGGTGCAGTTTGTCGCGGTGGACGATCGCGCCTGGCATGCGGGCCTGTCCTGCTGGCGCGGCCGCGACAACTGCAATGATTTCAGTATCGGGATCGAGCTGGAGGGCAGCGATGAACTGGCCTACGCAGACGCGCAGTACCGGACTCTGGAGGCGTTGACCCGGGCCCTGTTTGCACACTACCCCGCGCTTGATCGGGAGCGTCTGGTGGGACATGCGGACATCGCCCCCGGTCGCAAGACGGACCCCGGCCCCGCCTTCGACTGGCCGCGCTATCGAGCCAGTCTGGCAGCCACAGGAGAGTATGCATGAATTTCCTCGCGTTTATCGTGGCCCTGGTCCTGCGCCAGCTGTGGGGTGCCGAGGCCAGGCTGCACCGGGACGGTTGGTGGCGGGACTGGTGCGATCGTGCCAACGGGTTCGGTTTGCTGCCCTGGCTGCAGCTGGCGCTGACGGTCGGCCTGCCGCTGCTGCTGACGCTGCTGCTGCTGGACTTGCTGCGGCCGCTGCTGTTCGGCCTGCCCTGGATCGCCGCCGCCGCCCTGGTGCTGCTCTACGCGTTCGGTCGCGGCGACTTTCACGCCCGTATCGCCCGCTATCGTGATTACTGCGAGCGTGGCAATCGCGAGGGGGCCTGGCTGTACCTGCGGCAGGAGCTGCAGGTCGGTGATCCGCAGGAGGTGGATCCCGGTCTCGAGCCCGGGGAGTTGCACCAGCAACTCCAGGCCAGCCTCTACTACGACGGCTTCCAGCGCTGGTTTGCCGTGGTCTTCTGGTTTGTCCTGCTCGGGCCAGTGGCGGCCCTGGGGTATCGCCTGTTGCAGCTGTACCGGGATGCGGAAGGGGATGCCGGGCCCGCGGTAACGCTGTTGTTCCTGCTCGACTGGTTGCCGCTGCGCCTGCTGCTGGCCACATTCGCCGTTGCCGGCGATTTTGTCCGCAGCCGCGATGAGCTGGTGGCTGCGCTGCTGGAGCCGTGGGCCGACGCCTCGGCCCTGTTGCTGGCCGTCGGCAGTGCCGCGGCCGGTACCTCCGCCGGCGACCCGGCTTTGCGCCAGGCTGCCGGGGATGTGACCGAGGTGGCCGGGCTGCTGTCCCGCAGCGGCGTGGTCTGGGTGGTGGTGATCGCGGTGCTGGCCATTCTCGCCTGATCGGGGTCGGGCCGGGCGGCGCCGCAGGTCGACGTCAAATACGGCCAAAACAGGCAGTTTCGCAAACGCCCTGCTAGACTCCCTGTAAACAACGGTTGCCGAAAGCAGTACAGGTTTGCCTATGCCGGAATTTTCCCGCACGGACGCGACCCTGCCTTCGGTGTTTGCCCGGCTCGCTGTGAGCCAGGCTCGCATCGCCCGGGTAGTGACCATAGTCTTTCATCCCGATACCCACCGCATCGGTGAGCGCTGGCTGGTTCCCGAGCGCGCCACCAGAGCCCTCCTGCTGGGGCGCCAGCAGCCGCTGTTCGGTCGCGGCAGCGAGGCCCAGGCCCGGCCACTGGATGATCCCCACGTCAGCCGCCGGGCCCTGTCGCTGTCGTTCGGAGCCGCGGGAGTGACCATCGCGCCGCAGCCGGGCGCCTGCCGCTGTCGCGTCGACGGCAGCTGGGTGAGCTCGACGCAAACCCTGGATCGCGCCGCCCTGCGCCGCGGCGTGGCCCTGCAGTTGGCGCACAGCGTCGTGCTGTTGCTGCGCGAGCAGTCCATGCCGCGGGGGCCGAATGCGGGTGCACCCCTGGCGGAGGCCGGGAGCGCCCTGTGCGGCAGCAGTTTCTATATGCAATCACTGCGGCGGCGGATCGCCCGGGTGGCGGACAGTGGCCTGGACGTGCTTGTCCGCGGTGAAACAGGCAGCGGCAAGGAACTGGTTGCGCGTGCCCTGCACGACCTGAGCGCGCGCCGGGCGCAGCCTCTGGTGGCGGTGAACATGGCGGCGATTCCCGCGGGTGTCGCCCCCGCAGCCCTGTTTGGCAGCGTGCGCGGCGCCTTCACCGGTGCCGAGCGCAACAATCGAGGCTATTTCCAGCAGGCCCAGGGCGGCAGCCTGTTCCTGGATGAAGTCGGCGATACTCCCGAAGACGTCCAGGCCCAGCTGCTGCGCGCCCTGCAGGAGCGGGAGGTGCAGCCCGTGGGCGGCAAGCTGGAAAAGGTTGACGTGCGGGTGATCTCGGCAACCGATGCCGACCTGGATGGCCCGGACAGCAAATTTCGTGGAGCCCTGCGCCATCGTCTCGGCAGTGCCGAGGTGCAGGTGGCGCCGCTGCGCGCGCATCCCGAGGATATCGGCGAGCTGCTCCGCCACTTCGTCAGCCGGGCCTGTACTGACACCGGCCGGCCATCCCTGCTGCCGGGGGCGGAGGTCGACGAGCTGCGTGTTGCCCAGTGGGCGGAACTGTTCCACCTCTGCTTGCGCTACGAGTGGCCCGGCAATGTTCGCGAGCTCGCTAACTGTGCCCGCCAGATAGTTCTCGACAGCGAGGCCGGGATACAGCCACCGGCGCTGCTGCTGCAGCAGTCCGCGGGCGCCGTGGCCGAGGAGTACGCGCAAGCCGGGGAACAGGTACCGGTGCAACTCGGGGACCAGGCCCTGCGCGGGGTACTGGAACAGGAGCGCTATGAGATTGCCGCGGCTGCGCGTCGCGCCGGAATGAGTCGCCAGGCGCTGTACCGGCGCTTGCCCGAGCTCGGCCTGCGGCTGGCGTCGCAGGTCCCCGAAGTCGAAATGCAACAGCGACTGGTCGACAGCGGCGGCGATATCAGGGAGGCGGCAATGCTGTTGCGGGTGTCCGCGGTTGCCCTGCGCGCCCGCCTGCGCAACCGGCCCGGTGCTCCGGATTCCGGTTCCGCTGGGTGAGTAACGAAGACCGGATCGGCCCCTACCGCATTCTCCGGTTGATCCGGCGCGGCGGTCAGGGCTCCGTGTTTCTGGGCTTCGACGACCGCCTCAACCGGCGGATAGTCGCCAAGCTGTACGCTTTGCCGGCAGATCCGGCCCGCAGCAAGGAGGTGCTGAGGGAGGCCCAGCTGGTGGCCGGACTCGACAGCCCCCGGGTGGTAAGGATCTACGATGTGATCGTCGGCGACACGCATCTGGCGATGATCATGGAGTACGTGCCGGGCTGCGACCTCGAGGAGCTGCTCGATCAGTGTGACCTGTCGCTGGACAGCATTCTGGCCGTCGCGACGGATGTCGCGGGGGCCATAGCCCTGGCCAGGCAGCAGCGCATCGTCCACGGTGACCTCAAGCCGAGCAACGTGCTGGTCACAACGGACGGTCGGGTCAAGCTCACGGATTTTGGTATCGCCCAGGCGCAGGGAAGTATTCACAGCCGCCGCGGCAGCCCTTCATGCCTGTCACCGGAGCAGCTACAGGGCAAGCCGCTGGATGTGCGTTCGGATCTGTTCGCGCTGGGCTGTCTGCTGTTCCGGCTGATTGCCGGGCGGCATCCCTTCCTGCGCCAGGGAACTATCGATCCCGCGGCCCTGCTGGCTGGTGCGCCGGCGCTGCCTGCAACCCTTGCGGACGGCACTCCGGTACCATCTGCCCTGTCGGCTCTGGTGGCAGACCTGTTGTCTGCGGACCCGGCGCAGCGGCCCCAGACTACCCATGAGGTGCGCCAGCGCCTGCACCGTATCGCCGCAGAGCTGCCCCGGAGTCTGCGTTTTCCGCTGGCAGATGAGGCGCGCCACGCGTTCCGCGAGGAAACCGGCGACGATCTGCCGCTACCAATACCTGGCAGTCTGCGTCACCAGGGCCGGTCGCGAATGCCCTTGCCCCCTGGGCGGTGGACCCTGTTTGGCGTGGGGCGCGACTGGGGCCGCCGGCAATGGCTGGCGGCCGCGTCAGTGCTCCTGGTCGCACTGGCCGGGCTGCTGGTTTCGATCTGGCCCTCCAGTTACCGCGTCCATGTGCCGCTGCCGCAGATTGTCCTGGCGCCCGGGGTTACCCTGCCCGAGGAGCGCGACACTGGCTGGCTGTTGCGGCAGGTCAGGGACCTGGCGCTGCAGGTCGAGCCTGGTCTGGTGTTCAGTGGGGAGCTGCCTCCGTTTCGGTCCCGGACCCTGGACCGCAGCCTCAGTGCCCTCGGCAGGCCGCCCCCACCGGAGCAGCTGCGTATAGCGCTGCACTGCCAGCAGACATGGTGTGTACTCGGCCTGGAACGGGAGCGCGAGACCTGGCGTCGCTACCGCCAGGCCCTGCTGCTGACCAACGCCCCCGCGGCGCACTGGCAACAATTGATCGGCCTGGCGGTAGACGAGTTGTTTGCCGCCGACGGCTGAGTCCGGGTGTCAGGCGGGTGCGTGGCCCGCATTCTGCGCCTTCAGTGCTTGCAGCAGTAGCGCATTCCGGGGCGCTTCCACACCAAACTGCTGGCCCTGGGCCAGCAGGTAGCCGGTCAGGTAGTCGATCTCGGTTTCGCGACCGGCCAGCACATCCTGCAGCATCGAGGAGCGGTTGCTCGCGGTGGCGCGTATTACCGCCATGACTTGCGGGTGCAAATCCTCCACCGCGCCTGCCTGGCCCGAGGCGATGGCGATTGCGCTGATTTCCGTGCACAGCTCACGCACCAGCGCTGCCAGCTGTGGCTGCTCCGCAAGCGCCCCGTTGGGACATCGGTGGAGCGCGGTCACCGGATTGATGGCGCAGTTGATGGCCAGTTTGCGCCAGAGCACGGTGTCGATATCGGCGCTCCATTCACAGCTTGTCTGCAGCCCCTGCCAGCTCGCGAACCAGTCCGGTGCCGAGGGCCGCCCAGGCTGGCCAACCAGGGTGCTGCCGTGCCCGGCGTGGCAGATGCTGCGCCGGGCCTCGCGGAAGGCGCCCTCGGTAGTGCTGCCGGCGAAGCAGTCCAGCCGTGGCCAGCGCGCCTGTACCTGCTCCTGGTAGCCCAGGCCGTTGGCGAGCAGGAGTATGGTCGCGCCCGGCGCCAGCCGGTGCTCGATACCGGCGATAGCGGGAACCATGTCGTAGGCCTTGGTGCACACCAGCAGGTAGCTGAGCGGGGAGTCTTCGCTGTTCGCGGATACGGCGAACCGGTGCTTGTGGAGCTGGTCGTCCCGGCGCAGCGTGATGCAGGCACTGCCGGCGGCCAGGTCGGGATCGTCGTCCCGCAGCAGCAGGGTGCAGGGGATGCCCGCATCCTGCAACAGGGTGGCGAACAGGCCACCGATGGCGCCGGCGCCGAGGATGTGCCAGTGCTGCACCTGGCCCTCAGTACCGGGCGGGGATTGCAAAGCGGCGCGGGCAGATTACCATGGGGCTCCTGCAATCAAGGGCAAACCGGAGATACGCACTATGCCATCTTTTGACGTTGTATCGGAAGTTGACTTGCACCATCTCACCAACGCGGTCGACCAGGCCTCCAGGATCATTGGCAACCGGTTCGATTTCAAGGGCGTGGACGCGGGTTTCGAGCGCGAGGAGCGCACCGTTGACCTGCATGCAGAGGCCGAGTTCCAGCTGGCGCAAATGGAAGACATGCTGCGCAGCGCCCTGATCAAGTGTGACATTGATCCCGAGGCCATGGAGTGCGGCGAAGCCTCGACCAGCGGCAAGCTGGTGCGACAGACCGTCACCCTGCGCCACGGTCTCGACAGCCAGCAGTGCAAGACCATCGTCAAGACCCTGAAGGAGGCCAAGCTCAAGGTGCAGGCGCAGATCCAGGGCGACCAGGTACGGGTGACCGGAAAGAAGCGCGACGACCTGCAGGAGGCCATTGCGCTGCTGCGGGAGAGTCCCATTGGCCTGCCGCTGCAGTTCACCAATTTCCGCGACTGAGGCTGCGCACGCCGGCGGTCAATCGCCGGTCAGGGCCGCCAGGCGGGATTCCAGGGTCTGTCGTTTGCGCACCAGGTAGTCGGTGCCGGGGTGCTCGGGGGCGAGCAGGTACCACAGCAACTCCAGATAGCGATAGACGCATTCAAAGCCGAGCATGCGCTCCCTCTCACTGGTTGCTGGCACCCTGCCCAGATAACGGGTCAGGAGCACATCGGCCGCGGCATCGGGCCACTCGTCGCCGGCGGTCACCGCGGCCAGGTCGAACCAGACGGGCCCCATCGCCGCATACTCCCAGTCCACTGCCCACAGCCGGTCGCCACAGCGGAGGCGGTTGGCCCGCAGCAGGTCATTGTGGCACAGGGCCAATGGCTCGGTGGCCGCCGTCAGGCGCGGCAGCAGCGCTGCGACCCTGGCGGCCGGGCCGCGCAGCGTTTGCCAACTGCCCGGCAGGCTGTGTCGCAGGCTGTGCTCGCTGCGCCGGCAGCGCTCGCCGAGATCCAGCCGGGTGTGCACCGCGGGCAGCTGGTGGATGCGCCGCAGGAGCCGGGCGACGTCCGCGGGATTGTCGCTGCAGCGGTCCTCCGCGACGAGGTAGTCGCAAACCAGCGCGCCGAGTTCCGGGTTGCAGTAGCGCGGTGCCGGCGCGATTCCCGCCCTGTGCGCCTGTTCCAGGATGCGCCATTCCAGCTGGCGGTTGAGGCCGTTGGCGGCGGGGTTGATACCGTCCAGGCGCAGGACGAAACGCTGCTCTCCGCTGGCTACCAGGAAACTGTGGTTGCTGAGGCCGCGCCCTAGCGGGTGCAGCAGGGTGGGCGCTGTGGCCAGCTGCGGCGCCAGCTGCCACTGTCGCCACTGCCCGAGGGCCTGTTCCAGTCTCAGGCTGACTGGTGCCGGTACTGTTGCAGCCATCTGCGATAACCAAAGATCACGATGATGAGATAGATTGCGAACAGCCCCGCGGTCAACAACAGGCCACGCTCCAGGTAGAGATAGATGGAGACGCTGTCGATGACCAGCCAGTAGAGCCAGTTCTCGAGGATCTTGCGCGCCACCATCCAGGTGGTGAGGATGCTGCCCCAGGTGGTAAATGAATCCAGGTAGGGCAGGGCCGCATCTGTGTGCCGGGCGAGCAGGAAACCACTGCTGGCGCTGGCGGCAAGCACCGCGACGATAGCCAGCAGGTGGGCGCGGGGGCGCCAGGTTACTATGGGCAGCGGCTGGCTGGCGGCGGCGGTAGCGGGCGGGGCCCGGTCACCGCGGCCCCCGTGGCGCCATTGATACCAGCCGTACACCGCCATGGCCAGGTAATAGACCTGCAACGCCGATTCCATCAGCAGGTTCACCTCCCTGAACAGCCAGAGGAAGATGGCCGTGCTGGCGAAGGCCGCGTACCAGCACCAGAGGCTTTCACGCACCGCCAGCAGCAGATAGGCGATGCCCAGCAGGACCGCCGCCAGCTCCCAGCCCGAGAGGCTGGTGGCGGCCGCGGCCAGCTGTGCGATCAGATCACCCTCGCCCATCAGTCGCGAATCGACAGCAGGCCGGGAATGAACTTGCAGACCAGCACCTGTTTGCCAAACTGTGCATGGCTGGCGGTGAGCGCTTCGCGCACCAGCGAGAACACCTGCTCCGCTTCGCCGCTGATCTGGGTGCTCATGGCGTTGGTGACGAGGGTCAGTTCCCCGCTGGCCGCCAGTCGCTCGATAAAGCCTTTGATGACCGGGATGTAGTCTGCCTGCAGCGGGTACAGGCTCAGTTCAGCGGTGACATGCATGGTTGTGGTCTCCGGGTTCAAAAGGTATAGCTGGCGCTGACGCCCAGGCTGCGCGGCTCGCCGAACTGGTAATAGGGCTCCACGATATAGCCCTTGCGGGGGTCGTTGCCGAAGTCGCCGAAGCCGCGTGTGGCATAGTCCGTGTCGCCAAGGTTGCGCCCCCACAGCGCAATTTCCCACTGCGCCTGCTGCCAGCCCAGCCGCATGTGCACCAGTTCGTAGGCGTCTGAGCGCATATCGTAGCGGTCAGAAAAATGAAAGCTGTCCCGGGCCTCCACATCCAGCCTCAGGTACAGCTGGCGGCTGAGCTCGACCCGTCCCCCCAGCGCCGCCTGGTAGCCCGGCGCGTGGGCCTGGTCGCGACCCGCCATGTCGGTACCATCGGGGCTGGTGTAGCGATCGAAGGTCGCGTCCAGCAGGCCCAGATGGGCGTAGAGGCTCAGGCGCTCGCTGGCCAGCCAGTCCAGCTCCAGCTCAAGGCCATAGTTGGTGCCGCGAGCGGCGTTGTTGGTGTAGTCAATGAACGCGGTACTGCCGTCGTCCCGCGGCAGCACCAGGGAACCTTTGACCTGCTGGTCTTTGCGATCCATGTAGAACAGGGCGAGGCGGGTTTGCAGGGTACCGTTCCGGTAACTGGCCTTGTAGCCCGCCTCATAGTTCAGCAGGGTTTCCTCATCGAAGCCACCCAGCCCCGCCAGTTGTTGCCGCAGTGCGGGATCGTTGGTGGTCTCCACGCTGGCGAGAATGCCCGCATTGACCCCGTTGCCGCGGTAGCCCCTGGAGACACCCGCGTAGAGCAGCGCGCCCGCGGGCCTCTGGTATTCGAGTACCAGGCGCGCCCCCCACAGATCGCGGTCGCGACGGTGGCTGACGCCGTTGCTGTCGCGGTAGTCGGTACTGCGCTGCTCCAGGCGCAGGCCACTGACCAGGGTCAGCGTGTCGGTGAGGTCGGTGTCGATCTGGCCGAAAACGGCGGTCGTGTCGGTATCGTAGCTGCTGGCAAAGTCCGCGGCCAGGTAGGTGTACTGGCGGAGCAGGTTCTCCCGGTCGGCCAGGTGGTAGATGCCGACCGCCCAGTCGCTGCGATCGTCGAAGAGGCGCGAGCGCTCGGTGGAGAGCAGGCGCAGCTGGGCGCTGTTGCTGTCTCGCTCCCGGAGGTAGCGGTCGAACGAGCTGTATTCCAGTCCCGGTGCAATACCGACGAAACTCCAGTCCTCGTCAAAGCTGTACTCGCTGTCGGTGTCTGCGCTGCTGAGAGTGGCCTCGATGTCCAGATAGTCACGCTGGCCGGTCCACTGCAGGCTGGCCGCCGCGGTTTCCTGGCGGTCCCGGCCTGGCTCGTCGGAGAGCGTGCGGCGGTTGTTGTCGAGGGAAAAAGCGTCATAGCCGTTGTCTACATCCACGGCCAGCAGGCTCAGGTCGACGGTGTCGGCATCCCCCGCCAGCCAGCGCAGGCGTCCTCGCACCGTAGTCTCGTCACGCCGGTTGGTGTCGTCCCGCTGCAGAAAATCGTTGCGGTAATAACCGTCGCTGCGATATTGCTGTACTGCCAGGCGGTAGAGCAGGCGCTCGTCCATGAGGGGGCCGGTGGCCGTTGCGCCCAGGCTCCAGGAGTTGTATTCGGCGAGGCTTCCCTGCAGGGTGAGCCCGGGCGTTGCCTCGGGAGCGGCACTGCGAATATTGATCAGGCCCGCCAGCGCATTGGCGCCGTGCAGGGTGCCCTGGGGGCCGCGCAAGACTTCCACCTGTTCGACATCGAACAGGGTGCCAACTGCGCCCAGGCCGCTGAAGTCGACCCCGTCCAGCAGCAGGCCAATGGAGGGGTTCAGGGGCTCCTGGAACTGGCTGCGTTCACCGATGCCGCGAATCTGGAAGAAGCGCGCCCGCGATGCGCCGCTGGCGTAGTTGAGGTTGGGGATGACGTTCAGGACCTCTTCCAGGTGCTGCGCGGCTCGCTCCCGGATGCTGTCGGTCGTCAGCACGCTGGTACTGCTGGACTGGTCAAGCAGGCGGGTCTCGCGCAGCTCGGCGGTCACCAGGATTTCGCTCAGCTCACTGCTGCGGGCGTGACTCGCTGCCGT
>NZ_JAVKCQ010000029.1:0-9733 GCF_040222615.1 Haliea sp. | reverse complement strand
CGATCGGAAAGCCTCCCAGCTGGAAGGCAAGGCTCGCCTGGAGTATGAAAAACGCCTTGACGAACTGCGCAAGGAACGCCGCAAGGCGCAGCGGAAGATCGATGAGGCACGCGCGGCAAGCGAGGAAGGCTGGCAGGAAATCAAGGACGAGGCCGAGCACGTCTGGAAAGCACTGGGAAACTCATTCAACTACTTCAAGTCCCATTTCAAGTAGATCAAAGCAGTATCCAACGATGCAGGACCGTGCGGGCCTGCAGTGATGCTTTGTTCCGGCAGGCCCGCTCTGACTACTGCTCCCCCGGAGCGGGGGCAAGAGCGACATGGTTTTCGGGGGAGCGCGTAAGCGGTTGACGCGGGTTGCTGAATACCAGGCTACCATCCTCCAGTGACGCCGTGGGTAGGGTTTTTCGGTCGCGGGTGTAGTCCTGAGTGTTTGTCCAGGGTTCCCTGTCGCCCTGCCGGGGTAGCAGGTGCATCACCCGCTGCAGGTAACCGGCGCTGAAATCCTCGATCCAGGGGCGCGCGGGCATGCTTTGCTCACCGGCTCTCAGGGTCGGCGTGACCTGCTTCAGCCCCATGCGATCCATATGGTTCAGCAGGCGGCAAACGAAGCGCGCGATGAGGTCGGCGCGCAGGGTCCAGGAGGCGTTGATGTAACCGAAGGTGTTGGCCATGTTGGGCACACCGGAACACATCATGCCTCGCCAGCTCCAGCGCTGGCTGAAGTCCACCGGCTCGCCGTCCACCTCGAAGACAATGTCCCCCATCACCACCAGCTCCAGGCCGGTGGCGGTGACAATGATATCCGCGGGCAACTCCTCGCCAGACTGCAGGCGGATGCCGTGTTCGGTAAATTCCGCGACGTGGTCCGTAACCACCTCGGCCCTGCCGCTGCGCAGGGCGGCGAAGAGATCGCCATCGGGCACAACGCACAGGCGCTGGTCCCAGGGCTGGTAGCTGGGACTGAAGTGGCGCTCAATGTCGAACGCCGGCCCCAGTTCCCTTTGCAACCTGTCCAGCAGGTGCTTGCGCACCTTGTCCGGCTGACTGCGGGTCTTGTGGTACAGCCATGCCTGCAGGCGCGTGTTCTTCCAGCGGGTGATGGCATAGGCCCAGTGTTCCGGCAGTAGCCTGCGCAGCAAGTTGGCCAGCCGGTCCCGGGCGGGGCGGGAAATGACATACGTGGGAGAGCGCTGCAGCATGGTGACCTTCGCCGCGCTGGCTGCCATGGCCGGCACCAGGGTCATGGCGGTGGCGCCGGAGCCGATGACCACCACCCGCTTGCCGCGGTAGTCGAGGTCAGCGGGCCAGTGCTGGGGGCGGACGATAGGCCCCTGGAACCGCTGCTCGCCCGGGAATACGGGGTCGTGACCGTGGCTGTAGTTGAAGTAGCCGGCGCACATCAGCAGGAACTGGCAGCTGAATTCTTGCAGCCACTCCTGCTCGCCCCCGGTTACCGCGACCTGCAGGGTCCAGCGCGCCTGTGTGCTGCTGAACTGCGCCCGCACGACCCGGTGCTGAAAGCGGATGTTCTGCCGCAGGTCGTGCTCGCGGGCGGTTTCCTCGATGTAGGCGAGGATCGCCGGGCCGTCGGCGATGGCGCCGGGGTTACGCCAGGGCTTGAAGTCGTAGCCCAGGGTATGCATGTCGCTGTCCGAGCGAATGCCCGGGTCGCGGAAAAGGTCCCAGGTGCCCCCGAGGTCCTCGCGGCTTTCCAGCAGTGCCACGCGCTTGCCCGGGCACAGTTGCTGCAGGTGCGCCGCGGCACCGATCCCGGACAGGCCGGCGCCGACGATGATAACGTCGAAATCGCGCTGAGCCACACCGTCCTGGCCTGCGCGGGCCGTCATCTCAGGCCCGGCCAAGAATCGAGCGGGCCACCAGTTCGCGCATGATCTCCGAGGAACCGCCATAGATGCGCTGAATGCGCGCATCGGTGTAGAAACGTGAGATCGGGTACTCCACCGTGTAGCCGTAGCCGCCGAACAGCTGCAGGCACTCGTCGATGGTGTTGCACTGCATCTCGCAGGAGGCGAGTTTGAGCATCGCCGCCTTGTCCGCGGTCAGTTCGCCGCGGCTGTACTCGTCCGCGCACTGTTGGTACAGGGCCCGGTTGAGTGCGATTTCGGTGCGCACATCGGCGAGTTTGAAACGCGTGTTCTGGAAACTGCCAATCGCCTGGCCGAAGGCTTTGCGTTCCAGCACGTAGTCGACCGTGAGGTCCAGGGCGCCCTCGGCGGCGGCCACGGCCTGGGCGGCGATGCCCAGCCGCTCCCGGGGCAGCTCTTCCATCATGATGACAAAGCCCTTGTTTTCCTGGCCCAGCAGCGCATCCGCCGGCAGGCGCATGTCCTGGAAGAACAGCAGGGCAGTGTCGGAGGCGTGCTGGCCGATCTTCTCGATCTTCTTGCCGCGCTCGAAGCCGGGGAGGCTGGCGTCGACCAGGAACAGGGAGGTGCCCTTGGCACCCTTGCCGGGGTCGGTGATCGCGGCGACGATCACGAGGTCCGCGTGCATGCCGTTGGTGATAAATATCTTGGAGCCGTTCAGTACCCATTCGTCGCCGTCGCGGACCGCATGGGTGCGAATGCCCTGGACATCGGAGCCGGCCCCGGGCTCGGTCATCGCCAGGGCGCCGACGGCGTCGCCGCTGACCATCTTTGGCAGCCAGTGCTGCTTCTGCGCATCCGTGCCATGCCGTGACAGGTAGGGCGCGACGATATTGGAGTGAATGCCGAAGCCGGAGGCAAAGCCCCCAAAACCCATCCGCGACAGCTCCTCGATCAGCATCAGGGTGACGTGGGGCGAAGTGCCGGCGCCGCCGTAGGCCTCGTCGACGTCGGCGCACAGCAGGCCGGCACCGCCCAGGGTGCGCCACAGCTCCCGGGGTACTATATGGTCCTCTTCCCACTGTTCGTAGTGGGGGCTGATTTCCGCCTCGAAGGCGCGTCGCGCCATGTCGCGGAACAGGGTCATCTCCTCAGACTGCATGGGGTATCTCCGGCTTTGTCGAGGCGCAATGATAACCCTATGGGGTGGTGGCCGACCACACGGGCGGTGCTACACTAGCGGCCACCGATAATCAGTTGCTGGAGAGCACACATGCGTGAATACCTGCAGTTTTACATCAACGGCGAATGGGTCGATCCGGCCAGGCCCAACCCCCACGACGTGATCAACCCGGCCACCGAGGAAGTTTGCGCCCACATTTCACTGGGCTCCGAGGAAGACGTCGACCGCGCCGTGGCCGCTGCCCGCACCGCCTTTGAGACCTGGGGCTACAGCAGTCGCGAGGAGCGCATCGCGGTGCTGGAGCGCTGCGTGGCGACCTATGAGAAATATTACAACGACATGGCCGACGCCATTCGCGAGGAAATGGGCGCGCCGAAATCCCTGGCGGTAGCGGCCCAGGCCCACGCCGGCCTCGGCCACCTGCAGGAGGCGCTGCGGGTATTGCGCGCTTTCTCCTTCGAGGAGGATCTGGGTGAGCACCGGGTATTCAAGGAGCCGATCGGTGTCTGCGGCCTGATCACTCCCTGGAACTGGCCGGTGAACCAGATTGGCTGCAAGGTGGCGCCGGCTCTGGCGGTCGGTTGTACGATGATCCTGAAGCCATCGGAGGTCGCACCCCTGTCGGGTTATCTGTTTGCCAAAATCATGCATGAGGCGGGAGTGCCGGCGGGCGTGTTCAACCTCGTCAATGGCGACGGCCCCACGGTGGGCACGGCCCTGTCCAAACATCCGGGCGTGGACATGATGTCCTTCACCGGTTCGACCCGCGCCGGGTCGCTGGTGGCCCAGAATGCCGCGCCGACGGTAAAGCGCGTCACCCAGGAGTTGGGCGGCAAGTCCCCCAATATAATCCTCGATGACGCCGACCTGGAAAAGGCGGTGACCCGGGGTGTACTGCACATGTACACCAATACCGGCCAGTCCTGCAATGCGCCCTCGCGCATGCTGGTGCCCCGGGCGCGGTTGGCGGAGGCCGAGGCCATTGCCGCGAGAGTGACCGCCAAGGTCGTGGTGGGAGATCCCGCCAATGACGCCACTACCATGGGTCCGGTGGTATCGGAGCTGCAGTTCAACAAGATCCAGGCGCTGATTGAACAGGGCATCGCCGAGGGCGCCAAGCTGGTCTGCGGCGGTCCCGGGCGTCCAGAGGGTATCAGCAAGGGCTATTTTGTCCGCCCGACCGTGTTCTCCGAGGCCAACAACGAGATGACCATCGCCCGCGAGGAGATATTCGGCCCGGTGCTGGTGATGATTCCCTACGACAGCGAGGACGAGGCCATCCGCATCGCCAACGACACCCCCTATGGCCTGGCGGGCTATATACAGAGTGGCAACATGGAGCATGCGCGCCGGGTCGCGTCCCGGATCCGCGCCGGCAACGTCCACATCAACGGCGCCAGCGGCGGCTACAACGTGCCCTTCGGCGGCTACAAGCAGTCCGGCAACGGCCGCGAGTGGGGTGCCCACGGCTTCACTGATTTCCTCGAGATCAAGGCCATTGAGGGCTACGGCACCTGATATGGGTGCCTTTATCCTTGCCATCGATCAGGGCACTACCGGTACCACGGTTGCCCTGATGGATGATCGGGGCCAGCTCCGGACCAGCGTCAACATCGAGTTCCCCCAGCACTACCCCCGGCCTGGCTGGGTGGAACACGACGCTGCGGATATCTGGAGTACGGTGCAACGCGGCATTCGCGCCGTGCTGCGCAGGCGCCTGTGCAAGCCCGGGGATATCGCCGCCATCGGCATTACCAACCAGCGTGAGACTTCCCTGCTCTGGGACCGGGGGAGTGGCGAGCCGCTGAACCGCGCCATCGTCTGGCAGTGCCGGCGCACCACCGAGTTCTGCGAAACGCTCAAGGCTGCTGGTCACGAGAAACTGGTCAAGCGCAAGTCCGGCCTGGTGCTGGACCCTTATTTTTCCGCCAGCAAGTTTCGCTGGCTGCTGCAGAACACCCCCGGTATCGCCCGCAAGCTGAAGGCCGGTCAGGTGGCAGCTGGCACCATTGACAGCTACCTCATCTGGCAGCTCAGCGGCGGCGCCGCCCATGTCAGCGATGTGTCCAATGCCTCGCGCACTTCACTGATGAACCTGCGTCGGTTGAGCTGGGACAAGGAACTGATGGACCTGTTCGAGGTGCCAGAGGGCATCTTGCCGAACATTGTTCCCTCCAGCGCAGTGCTTGCCCATACCCGCGGCATTTCTGGCTTGCCGGACGGCATCCCCATTGCCGGCGTGGCGGGCGACCAGCAGGCGGCCCTGTTTGGCCAGGCCTGTTTTACCGCCGGCGATGCCAAGTGCACCTTCGGCACCGGCTCCTTCATCCTGATGAACACCGGCTCCGAGCTGTTGCAGTCCCGCTCCGGCCTGCTCACGACAGCCGCCTGGCAGCTGGGGGAGGGCAAGCCGGTCTACGCGCTGGAAGGCGGTGCCTTTGTCTGCGGCGCCGCCGTGCAGTGGCTGCGGGACGGCCTGCAGATCATCAAGCGCTCCGCCGATGTGGAAGCGCTGGCGCGCACGGTGGCAGATGCCGATGGCGTGGAGTTTGTGCCGGCACTGACGGGCCTCGGCGCTCCACACTGGGCGCCGGACGCCCGCGGCAACCTGAGCGGGCTCACCCGTGGCACCGAGCGCGGCCATATTGCCAGGGCCACCCTCGATGCCATGGCGCTACAGAACGCGGATATCCTGCTGGCCATGGAGCGGGACCTGGGCAAGCGCATGCGCCCCCTGCGGGTCGACGGTGGCGCGGCTGCCAATGACCTGCTGCTGCAGATACAGGCGGATGTTCTGGGCCGCAAGCTGATTCGGCCGCAGGTTATCGAGACCACCGTGGCCGGGGCCTGTTACCTGGCGGGGCTGGGTGTGGGGCTGTGGTCCGGCATCGGCGACATTCGCAAGATATGGGCTGTGGATCAGGAGTTCAGGGTGAAGATGTCAGCCACTGCGAGGCGCCAGCGACAGGTCTCCTGGCAGGCTGCCCTGGCGCGCACGCTGCTTTGATCCATGGCTGATATCCTGCCTTTCCGCAAACCGTCCCTGCAGGAGAAGCACAAGGGCAAGACCCTGTGTCGCCACGGCCACCACAAATGGGAAGTGGACAAGGCGAAGCAGTTTGATGTGAAGCAGGGCAAGCTGGTAACCGTCTACCGCTGCGTTCGCTGTGGACAGCAAAAAGTAAAGGCACACTGATATCCCGACAGGAGATCGATTGATGAGCGGAACAAGGGCTGGTTTCTTCGCCGCTGCTGTTGTTGTACTCGGGGCCGGAATGCTCGCGTCCTGCGAGCGGCAACCGGATTCGACTCCGGCGGCCGGCCCGGCACAGCCGGATTCCGCGCTGGCGGCAGATCTGGTGATTCGCAACGCTCGGGTCTACACCCAGAATCCGCAACAACCCCATGCCACCAGCGTTGCTGTCGCCGACGGCGTAATCGTGGCGGTGGGGGATGACACATCGACCGCGGAGTTCGTCGCCGGGCATACCCGGTTGATAGACGCCGGGCAGGGCATGCTGCTGCCGGGGCTGCACGATGCGCATGTGCACCCGCTGTCCTCGGGTGCTGCGCTGCTCGGCTGTTCCCTCAGTGACGCCGGGTCGGAACAGGAAATCCTGGACGGGCTGCAGGACTGTGCCGCTGATGGGGAGCAGGGTTGGCTGGTCGGCCTGGATTTCAATCTGGGGCTGTTCCCGGGCGGCAACCCGCACAAGGCTTCACTGGACGCTTTGTTTCCCCAGCGCCCGGTTTTCCTTGCGGCCGCCGACGGACACTCCGCCTGGGTGAATTCCGCTGCCCTGGCGCTGGCCGGCATCACCCCGGACACGCCCAACCCGCCGCAGGGGGTGATCGAGCGCGATCCCGCTACCGGTGAGGCGACCGGTACGCTGCGGGAAACCGCTCAGGCGCTGGTGAGCGACCTGCTGCCCAAGGCCACGCCCGAAGATGATATCGCCGCCCTGCGGGCAGCCCTGCATTTCATGCACAGCAAGGGAATCACCTCGTTTATCGACGCGGCGGTTGGCGAGCAGCACTGGCGCGCCTATCGGTCCCTCGCCGCTGCCGGTGAACTACAGGCGCGGGTGCGCACTTCTCTGACTCACGGAACCTTCAGCCAGCACCCCGGCGAGGAATTCGCGGCAGTGCTGGCTCGGCGCGGCGAGTATGCCGGCGAGCGTCTCAATACCGATGCGGTAAAGCTGTTTGTCGACGGCGTGCTGGAGGGCGAGACAGCGGCACTGGTGACACCCTATCTCGGTGAACATCCCCACAGTGGTGAAATCAACTTTGATCCGGAGGAGCTCAAGGATATCGTCACCCGCTTTGACGCCATGGGCCTGCAGGTTCATGTCCATGCCATAGGCGATCGCGGCGTACGCACCGCGCTGGACGCTTTCGAGGCGGCCCGTGAGCGCAACGGTGAGCTCGATAACCGGCACCATATCGCGCATCTGCAGCTTGTTCATCCCGATGACTTCCCGCGTTTTGCCCGGCTCAATGTCAGCACCACCTTCCAGGCGCTGTGGGCCTATCCGGACAGCTACATTACCGAGATCAATCTGCCTGCGGTCGGCGCCGAGCGGGTGAATCGCATGTATCCGGTACACAGCCTGCAGCAGGCGGGCGCACGTATCGTCGGCGGCAGCGACTGGTCGGTATCATCGGTGAACCCCCTCGATGCCATCGAGACCGCGCTGCGCCGCCAGGACCCCGACAGCCTGGTGCCGGGCACCCTCAATGCGCAAGAGGCCGTCACCCTGGACACCATGCTCGCGGCCTACACCCGGGACGCGGCCTGGTTAATGCATCAGGAAAAGCTTGTCGGCAGCATCGAGGTTGGCAAACGGGCGGACCTGGTGCTGCTGAATCAGGATCTCTACCGCATTCCTGTCGAGGACATCAACAGCACGACGGTGCAAATGACCCTGTTTGACGGCGAAGTGGTTTACCGGGCGGGGGAGACGAATTGACGGCCCTGTGAAGAAATAACCTGAACAGCTGCAGCTGGCGCGGCTATACTGAGAAGCAAAGTCCGGTTTCGCAGGGGGCGACACCGTGAACATAATACAGCTTGCCGTGCGCAATCCCGCAGCGACGCTTGTCGCCGCCATGTTGGTACTGGGTTTCGGTGCACTGGCCATCTATCGTCTGCCGATACAGCTGCTTCCCGAACTGTCTCCTCCGCGTATCTTTATTTTCACCGGCTGGCGCGCCGCGGCTCCCGAGGAGATCGAGGAACAGATCATCCAGGGCCAGGAGCGCGTCCTCGCCAATATCCAGGGTGTGACCAGCATGGTGAGTTCGATCGCCCGCGACCAGGGCTACATCGAACTCAACTTCGAGATCGGCTGGGACATGCAACAGGGGCTGATCGACGTCATCACCAATCTCAATCAGGCGCCGCCGCTGCCCGCTGACGCGGATGAACCGATTGTCCGCGCCGGGGCCGGGACCACAGGTAGTAACGCTGCCGCCACGCTGCAGCTGTTTCGCGCCGACGATATCGACACCGATGTCACCGCCTACGAAGACCTGGTGACCACGCTCGTTGAGCCGCGACTGGCGCGGGTGCCCGGTGTTGCGGAGGTCAGTCTGCAATCGCGCCGCGAGCGTGAGATTGCGGTGAACATCGATCCCCACCGGCTTGCGGGCATGGGTGTTGCTGTCGACGATGTGACTCGCGCCCTGCGCCGCGCAACCAATGTGTCCGGTGGTTTTGCCGATGTCGGCCGGCGCCAGTATACGGTCCGTATCGCTGGCAGTTACGGCATTGACCAGCTCGGTGACCTGGTCGTCGGCTGGCGCAATGAACAACCGGTCTACCTGCGGGACGTGGCCTCGGTGGAGGCGGGATTCATGAAGCGCAACAGCTTCTCCCGGCGCAATGGCCACCCGTCCTACTACATCCGCTTGAATCGCAGCAACGGTGCCAATACCGTGGAGTTGCTCGATTCGCTCAAGGAGGTGATTGCCGAGCTGAATAACGGGCCACTTGCCGCCGAGGGGCTGACCCTGGAGCTGAGCTTCGATTCCTCGCTGCACATCCGTCGGGCGATCGCCCTGGTACAGAGCAACCTGCTGCTGGGCTTGGTGCTGTCCAGCCTGGTACTGTTCTTTTTCCTCCGGGTCATGCGCGCCACGCTGGTCATTGCCTTGAGTATTCCCCTGTCGCTGATGGGAGCGTTCCTGGCGCTGCAGTTTACCGGCCACAGCCTGAACGTGATTTCGCTCGCCGGGCTGGCGTTCGCGGTCGGGCTGTCCATGGATGCTTCCATCGTGGTGCAGGAAAATATTGTGCGCCTCGGCCAGCAGGGCATGGGACGGCGTGACGCGGCGGAGGCGGGTGCCCGCGAGGTGGCGCCGGCCCTGCTGTCGTCGACCCTGACCACCGTGGCCATTTTCGTGCCCATCATTTTCCTCGAGGGCCTTGAGGGCCAGCTGTTCAAGGACCTGGCGATCACGCTTTCGGCCGCGGTTCTGATGTCTCTGCTGGTGTCGTTGACGGTGCTGCCCATGGCCACGGCACACGCCGCACTGACCGAGGTACCGGCGGACCCTTTGCGGCGTTTCTGGGTCCGGCTGGCGGACTGGATTGACCGGCATACTGTCACGGATCGCGCCCGAATCCGCTGGATTGCAGTGATTCTGGGTTTCTCGGTGCTGGCGGTCGTGGTGTTGGTGCCCAAGGTGGATTTCCTGCCCAAGGCCGATGTGGATG
>NZ_JAVKCQ010000028.1:0-14256 GCF_040222615.1 Haliea sp. | reverse complement strand
TCTCGGCAAAGGACAGCATTTTTTCGAAGCGATTGAAAATCAGCGAGTCATCGCGCTCCGCCTGATCCTGGTGGCGGCGGCTGGCCTTGCGCTTGCCGCCGCCACTGTCGCCGCTGGCGGGAGCCTGATCCTGTTCTTCTTCCCCCTCCGCCGCGATGGCGCGGGTACCGAGGCTGAAGCTGGTGGCCCACAGGGGCACCGGCAGCGGCGGCCGATAGCCCCTGGGCGCCTGTACACCCGCCACCGGCACCGACGGGCTGGACACCAGCAGCACCAGCTGCGCTGCCAGGTCGGGCTGCTCGCCGGGATCGCCCAGGGCGTGGCGGATAACAAACTCCAGCGCCCGTTCCGTGACCGGCAGCGGGCGCCGCGGGCGAATTGCCAGCAGGGCCTCACAGAGGCGCCGGTAACGACTGCGAAAACCGGGCAGTTCGCTGCAGACCCGCTGCACCGCCAGCAGGGCCGCGCGCAGCGCCAGCAGATCGGCCTGTAGCGGGTCGGCTGTGGCCTCGACCGGCTCCAGCGCCGCGGCATGGGCCGCCAGCCAGAAATAGAGTTCGCGGTTCAGGCTGCGCTCGGGAAACAGTCCGATGACAGGGGGAAGCAGCAGCGACTCCTCGTCGATGCGGGCCTGGTCCAGCCGCTCCCGGTCGAAGCCCAGCCGCTGCCGCAGGCGCAGCCGGTGACCCGACTCGCGGGCCGCTATGGCGCCGAGCGCGGCACTGCTTTCGCCGCCGGCAGCGCGAAAAAAGACGGCCAGGACCGGCGCAAGCTCCTCCAGGCTGACCGCGGCGTCGGCGTGGTGGGGCCAGGAGTCAGCGGCGGACGCCCAGCGATGCCAATAGCGCCCGACCAGCTCTTCCAGTTCAAGCAGGTGCAGCATGGAATTACCCCCCGACCGCTGCTTCAGTCGCCACCAAAGGCCATGGTAACAACCTCCAGCAGGGCCTCCTGCACATCGGGCTCGTCACTCAGCGGCTCCACCAGGGTGGCGCGAGCGGCCTGCATGACCGGCAAGCCAGCGGCGATCAGAGTGGCACAGTAGATCAGCAGCCGGGTGGAGACCCCCTCCTCGAGATCCTGCCCCTTCAGCGCCCGCAGGCGGCGTGCGAGGCTCACCAAAGTCCGGCAACGCTCCGGCGCCAGGCCACTCTCCCTGGCCACGATCGCCACCTCCTGTTCGGTGGGCGGGAAATCGAAGGTACTGGAGACAAAACGCTGCCGGGTGCTGGGTTTCAGGGACTTGAGTACATTCTGGTAGCCCGGGTTGTAGGACACCACCAACATGAATTCCGGCGGCGCCTGCAGCAGTTCACCGGTGCGCTCCAGCGGCAGCAGGCGGCGGTCATCGGTGAGGGGATGCAGGATCACGGTCACGTCCTTGCGCGCCTCCACCACTTCGTCCAGATAGCAGATACCACCTTCGCGCACGGCACGAGTGAGCGGGCCATCGACCCAGCGGGTTTCCCCCTCCAGCAGCAGGAAGCGACCGGTGAGATCCGCGGCGGTAAGATCGTCGTGGCAGGAAATGGTAAACAGGGGCCGCCCCAGCCGGGCCGCCATATGAGCCACGAAGCGGGTCTTGCCGCAGCCGGTCGGCCCCTTCAGCAGCAGCGGCAGGCCGTGGCGCCAGGCGTGCTCGAACAGTGCGCATTCGTCGCCCACCGGCTCGTAATACGGCAACTCCCCCGCTTGCTCCGGAATCGCAGCGGCCTTCACTGTCAGGCTGCCGTCAGCGCGGTATCGCCCTCGGGCAACTCTTCGCGGGCGGGCCCGAACACCGCATACAGAAACAGTACCGCGGCGATCGCAACGACCATGCCTGCCCCCAGACGCATGTAGTAGAACAATACCAGCTGTTGCTGCACCTCCATATAGTTGAGGCCCATCACCCGCTGCAGATGGGTCTGCACCACGCCCGCGAACGTCAGGGTAAAGGTCATGAAGCACATGGCCGAGGTCATCAGCCAGAAACTCCACATGTTGAGAATCTGATTAAAGGGCTGCAAACGACGCAACTGGGGCATGGCGTAGGTAATGACACCGAGCACCATCATCACAAAGGCGCCGTAGAAGGCGAGGTGCCCGTGGGCCGCCGTCACCTGGGTCCCGTGAGTGTAGTAGTTGACCCAATGCAGGGTGTGCATGAAGCCCCAGACGCCGGCCCCGAAAAAGGCCACCGTGGCGCTGCCCAGGGTCCAGAGCATGGCGCTCTTGTTGGGGTGGTTGCGACGGCCCTTCCAGAACATGTAAAACGCAAACATCACCATGGCGAAGAACGGCGCCACTTCCAGGGTGGAGAAGAAACGGCCGACATGCTGCCAGTACACGGGTGCGCCGATCCAGTAGTAGTGGTGGCCGGTGCCCAGCAGGCCCGAAAACAGCGCCAGGCCGATGATGACGTACAGCCACTTTTCGATGATCTCGCGATCCACCCCGGTGAGTTTGATCAACAGGTAGGCGAGCAGGGACGCCATGATGAGCTCCCACACACCCTCGACCCAGACATGCACGATCCACCACCAGTAAAGCTTGTCTACCGCCAGGTTGGCCGGGTTGTAGAAGGCGAACAGCCAGAAGATCGCCGCCAGCCAGAGCCCCAGCATGAGGATGGTATTGATCGCCGTCTTGCGCCCCTTGAGCAGGGTCATGCTGGTGTTGTAGAGGAACATCAGGAAAGAAACGGTTATCAGGATCTTGGACCACAGTGGCTGCTCCAGGAATTCCCGCCCCTCGTGTATCCCGAACTGGTAGCTGATCAGGGCCCCGGCACCTGCCAGGGCGAAGATCGCCAGCTGTACGTAGGCAATCAGCGGGCTGTGAATCTCTGTCTCCGCCTCTTCCGGCAACAGGAAGTAGGTGCAGCCCATAAAGCCCATCAGCAACCAGACGATGAGAAGGTTGGTGTGGCTCATGCGCATGATATGAAACGGCACCAGCTCCACCATGAACTCCGGCAGGACGTAGACCATGGCGGCAAGAATGCCGAAGGTCACCTGCAGCGCGAACAGCGCCATGGCGACCGCGAAGAAGGGTAATGCCACTCGCTGGGTTTCGTATTTCATTGTTGTGTCCTCTGCCTGCATGCTCGCCCGGGGTCCTGGATCATTGCCTCAACCCACCGGGTGCGGCGGCCAGCCCTGGGTATCAATGGAGTCCGCCCAGCGGAAGAAATCCACCAGGTTATCCAGCTCTTCCTCGGTCATTTCGAAATGGGGCATCTGCCGGCGCCCCGGCACGTTCAGGGGCTGGGCCCTGATCCAGCCCTTGATACCGGCGCGCGCTGCGTCGGGGTTGTCGCGGCCGCCGTAGCGGGTCCAGACATTGCCCAGTTCCGGGGCAAAGTACGCCCCTTCACCTATCAGCGTGTGGCAATTGATACAGCTATGCTTCTCCCACACGTGCTTGCCGGCGGCGACGGAGTCCGTAAGCCCCTCCCTGTCGGTGGAGACATTCACCATGTACCAGTGGCTGTGCGCGGTCAGTGCAGCGAAGACCAGGAAGAAAAACAGCGATCCGCCGAAAAAGATATTGCGTGCCGCTGACCGTGTGAGCGAGTCCATCATGGTAGATCCCCCTCCTGGCGTTGCATTTCCCGCAATGAGAAATCGCTGCCAGAGTCGTTGTTTTAAACATGCATTTGAAATGCTTTTTCGGGATTCTCACACCGATGTCCCGCTGGCGTCAACCGCGGCCCGAGCATCGACTGGTGGATTCGCCACTCGACCCGGGCTATCGGGCGAAAAGCTGATCCATATCAACCCGAAACGGGAGCCGCAGGGGCGATGATGTGCCTGGAGGCGCTGCAGCGGCAGAGGGTTGCGTTGTTCTCAGTCGGGTGTTGCCGCTAGAATGCGGCCGCTCGAAGTACGCCCCCGAGGCGATATCGCCCACCACGCCCCCTGCCCAGCACCGCCGATGGCAATTACCCGCTTCAGTACAGGCTGAAAGATGCGCTTGACCCAATATACGGACTACGCTCTCCGTACCCTGATTTACCTAGCGGTCGGGGCCGGGAGCCGCCATACCATCCGCGATGTGGCGGAGGCCTATGGCATCTCGCGACACCACCTGACCAAGGTAGTCCAGCACCTGCACCACCACGGCTTCGTGGATGCGACCCGCGGCAAGGGCGGCGGTCTGACCCTGGCCCGACCCGCCAGTGCGATTGTGGTGGGCGATGTGTTCCGCAAGATGGAGACCTCCAGCGCCCTGGTGGAATGCTTCGAGCCCGCTGGCGACTGTGCCATCCAGGGCAACTGCGGCCTGGCGCGGGCTCTGCGCGAAGCCTTGAATGCATTCACCACCACATTGGATGGCTATACCCTGGAGGACCTGGTCGACAAGCGCCAGCACCAGCTCCGGACAATCCTCCGCATTCCCCTGGTGACGCTTGATGAGTGAGGATCGCCGGAATTGGCCATGAGACAAATCAATGCATGGGGACAACGGAATGCGCTAGTCTGTCCATGGGTTATGGTCAATGAAGCCGGAGAGCGCAGATGAAAGACACGCATGCGAAACCACCGCTCATCGCCACTTTGCTGGCAGAACATGTGCACCTGTCCAGGATCACGGAGCTGATGGCCGCGCAGCTGGATGCGCTTGCCAATGGCGCGGCAGCCGACAGCCATGTGCTCTACGAAACCATGTCCTATATGGTGAATTGGGCGGATCGCTACCACCATCCCCGTGAAGACCTGATCTACGGGCGCGCAGCGGAGCTGGACCGACAGCTGGCCGATGATGTCGACAGCCTGCAGCGCCAACACGATGCCATGGCGGGCAAGGCGCAGGCACTGCAGCAGTTGATCGCCGAGTGGCGCCACGGCGGCATCGATAGCGAATCCGTGGTCATCGCCGGCCGCAGCTATATCGACCACAGCCTGGCCCACATGCGCAGCGAGGAAGAACTGGTATTTCCCCGGATTGAATCCGTGCTGACCGCAGCGGACTGGCGCGAGCTGGAGCTGGACGATCGCCTGCGCCCCGCCAGCGATCCGGTATTCGGACCGAGAATCGACCGGGAGTTCAGGAACCTGAGGCGCAAGTTGCGCCGCGGCGCGCGGCGCCGCATTGAAGAGGGCGTGCTGGCGGAGTGGACTGGCCTGGAAGCGGTGCTGGAATCCCTGGAGATACTCGGCAGCGCCAATCACAGTGCGGCGCAGGCGACAACCGAAGCCCTGCGTACATCGCTGGGTGAGTCGCTGCGCATCCTGCGCGAAACACCGCTGACCGCCGCCCCGCGCTGTGTCATCAACAACACCCGTGTCGCCGGGCGCTGGCTGGAGACAGTGGCCGGTATCGCCAGGGACGCAGCGGCGGACCTGTCGCGCATCAGCCGTGAACGGCGCCGGCAACTGGAAAAACTGAAGTCAGCCTGAGGCAGATACGGGCCCGACTTGCCGCTGCCGGTCGGGCGCAGGCTCGGCCAGCGCAACGCAGTTGCGACCCGCCTCCTTGGCCCGGTAAAGGGCCGTGTCCGCTTCGTGGTAGAAAGCCTCCGCCGACATGTCGGCAACATACTCCGCCACCCCAATGCTGCAACGGACCAGCGGCGGCGGTTGCAACCCCGGGAACTGGAGTGCGGCAACCTGTTGACGCAGGCGTTCGATAATAACAGCACCGGCCTGCAGGGACGTCATCGGCAGCAGCACACCGAACTCCTCACCGCCAAGGCGGCCAACGCTATCCGAGCGCCGCAAGCGCGACTGCATGGCCGCAGCAATAGCCACCAGCACCTCGTCACCGGCGGTGTGGCCGTAGGTATCGTTGACATCCTTGAAATGATCCACATCCAGCACGGCGAGACACAGCGGCTGCCCGTACCGGGACGCCATCGCCGTATTGCTCTCCAGCAGCTCGAAGAAGTGACGCCGGTTGGGAATCAGAGTGAGATGGTCAGTGCGCGACTCCTGCCGCAGCAGCGCCGTCAGCCTGCGCTGGCGGCGATACAGAACCAGCACAATCACCAGGGTGAAAGCCATCATTGCCAGCATCACGGAGAGAGTCGTCTCCGTGACGGAGGCACCCAGCAATTGCTGGGCCACCGCCATTGGAGTGAACAGTGTGAGCAGCGGCACCGACCAGAGTGGCGCACCGCGGGCGGGGCCGCGCCCTGCCACCTTACCGGCCTCCCCAGCGCAAGTCGCGGTCAGGCAGGGGCCAGCTCGGAAGTGCAGTGGGCACAGCGGGTCGCCTTGATCGGAATGCGCGACAGGCAGTGCGGGCACTCTTTGTCGGTGGGCGCCGCGGCCGGAGCTTCCTCCTCGCGCTTCATGCGATTGAGCCCACGAATCAGCAGAAACACGGCAAAGGCCACTATCAGGAAACTGATGACGGCGTTGATAAACAGGCCGTAGCTGACGGTGACAGCGCCGGCGGACTGGGCGCTGGCAAGTGTGGCATAGGGGCCCGCAACCGCCCCCTCTTTCAGGGTGATAAACAGGTCGGAAAAATCCACGCCTCCCAGCAGCAGGCCGATCGGCGGCATCATGACGTCGTTCACCAGGCTTTTCACTATGGTCCCGAACGCACCACCAATGATTATCCCCACGGCCATGTCGACGACATTGCCGCGCATCGCAAATTCCTTGAATTCCTTTAGCATAGTCAATTCCCCAGATAATTATCGGATTCGTCAGTTCCGGGCCGGCATGCGCGGACCACTGACACATTCCTAATCTTGCACTGCAAAGCCCGAAACGCAAGGACATTGTCGATCCCACCCTGATCGGGCCGCCAATTCTGCTAGAATGGCCACCTACCCCAACAGGAAGCCCGTTTTGCAGCGTGCCACTCACAGTATTTCCCGCAGGGCCTGCACAGCGGGACGACTCGTTACCCTGGCACTCTGGTCACTGCTTCTGGCCCCGGTGTCGGTGCAGGGAGAGGAAACGGCCGCGCAGGCCGGGCCCGCGGCCGCAGCTGGAACCGGCGTTGAACCGGACGCCGCAGCGGCGCCCGGCCTGGAGCAAGCGCCGGAGCCAGTACCAGAACCAGAGCCAGTACCAGAACCAGTAACAGAACCGGAGCCGGAACCAGAGCCGCCGCCGGAAACGGACGCGCTGCCCGAACCGGGGCAGGAACCGGATGCAGCCGTGGCAGCGGAGACCAGAGCGCAGGATGTGGTCGCGGAAGCAGAGGAAGAAGAGGCTGGCCAGGCGGAGCTGCCAAAGGCCCGCAACATGCCGCTGGACGAGCCGATCACCTCTGTCGCCACTCCGGAACCCGCCGCGGTCCGGGAACCGCAGGTCGGCCGCAACCTGGTGCTGCTGGGTACCGAAGTGCCACCCAGAACGTCGACCCGGCTGTCCTGGGCGCCCACCCAATCCTTCGAAGGTATTTACATCGCCACTCCGGTGCTCGTGGTCAACGGGGTCGAACCCGGCCCCACCCTGTGCCTTACTGCGGCCATGCACGGCGACGAACTCAACGGGATCGAAACCGTTCGCCGGGTGCTCTACAACCTGGACCCCGGCAAACTCAAGGGCGCGGTAATCGGCGTGCCCATCGTCAACCTGCAGGGTTTCCACGCTGGCTCGCGCTACCTCAGCGACCGCCGCGATCTCAACCGCTACTTCCCGGGCGACCCGGACGGCAGCTCGGCCTCGCGCCTGGCCTACTCATTTTTTCACGAGGTCATCGCCCACTGCAGTGCCCTGGTCGACCTGCACACCGGCTCGTTCTATCGCACCAACCTGCCGCAGCTGCGAGGCGACCTGCGCGACCCCAAAGTGCTGGCGCTGACCAAGGGCTTCGGCTCCACCGTGGTGGTGCACAGTGAGGGCACTTCGGGCACCCTGCGGCGCTCCTCGGTCGAAGCCGGCATTCCCGCGGTTACCATGGAAGCGGGAGGCCCCTCGGTCCTCGACGAGGAAAGCGTCAGTCACAGTGTGAAAGGTGTCCGCACCCTGCTGAACCACCTCGGCATGACCGCCCGCTTCAGCCTCTGGGGCGACCCCGAGCCGGTGTACTACAATTCGGTCTGGCAGCGGGCGCCGGTGGGCGGCATTGTTTTCAGCCGCGTCACGCTGGGGCAAACCGTGAAGAAAGGCGATGTACTGGGTACCGTCACCAATCCCATCACCAACGTCCGCACCCGGATCATCTCGAGTTACAACGGCCGCATTATTGGCATGGCACTGAACCAGGTGGTCCAGCCGGGCTTCGCCACTCACCATATCGGCATCGCCGCGGGCAAGGGCAAGGTCAGCGCACCGGCCGCTGTCGCCGCCGACCAGGGTGCTGCCGACGAGTCTGCAGCGAGCCGGGACAGTGGTGACAATGGCTCCCGGGAGCAGACTGCAGCCGGGGCATCCACCACCCTGGTGGTCGAGGAGAGCCACACCCAGCCGCTGGAGGAGCCCGAAGATGAAGACAGCGAGCTGGCCGAAGACTAGCCTCGCCGGTCGCGGGTGACAAACTGCCCGTTTTCATCGACATCCAGCAACAGGCGCCGCCCTGCCAGCAGTGCAAGGCCAATGGACACCGCCACCACCGCCGTCAGGGCAATCCAGATTCCGGTCAGGGATACATTGAGCTGCAGCATGACGCCCACCCCCAGCGGGCCCAGCGCAGCCAGACAGTAACCTATGCCCTGGGTCATCCCGGATAGCTCGCCGGCCACCGCCGGCGTGGCGCTGCGCAGCACCAGCAACGCCATCGCCAGACTAAAACAACCGCCCAGGCCCAGCCCCAGCGCGACCACTCCCGGCCAGCGCAGCGCGGGCGGTCCCTGCAGCAGACAAGAGAATCCCACGCCGATCAGCAGCCGCAAAACAACCAGTGCCGGGCGCTGATCGCGGCCCAGGCGCGCCAGCCAGGGTGCGGCCAGAGCCGCGAACAACTGCACAAACACCGAAGCACCGACCAAAAACCCGGCCTCGGCTTCACCCGCGCCGCGCCGCTGCAGCAATAACGGCAGCCAGCCGAATACAATATAGGCCAGCGATGACTGCGATCCCATCAGCAGGGTGACCTGCCAGGCCAGAGGTGAACGCAACAGGCCCCGCCCGGGCTTTACCTGCCGCCGCGCGACCCGGTCGGGAATCGGATGAGGCGCGCTCAGCCGCCAGCACACCAGGGCCACCAGCGCCAGCAGCGACCAGCTGGCCAGGCTGCGCTGCCAGCTACCCAACCACTCGGCCAGGGGAATGCTCAGGCCGGCTCCCAGAGCGCCACCCAGACACAGTGCCATGGTGTACACCCCGGTCATCAGGTCCGCACCCCGGGGCAGATCGCGCTTGACCAGCACCGGCAACACCGTGCCGGCAATGCCGATCGCCGCACCCACCAGGGCCGTGCCTGCAAACAGGGGCCAGACACTGGCGCTCGCGCGCAGCGCCAGCGCGACAGCCAGCAGCAACAGGGACAGCGACAGGGTGCGTTCGATACCGATACGCCGGGACAGCCAGGGCGCCAACGGTGCAAACAGGCCGAGACACAGCACCGGCAAGGTGGTCAGGGCGCCGATTGCGACTGCCGGCAATCCCGTCTCCGCCTGCACTCTGGCGAGCAGCGGGGCCAGGGAGGACAGTGCCGGCCGCAGGTTCAGGCCCACCAGCACCAGCAACACGATCAGGCCGGCGCGCACGACCGCTGCTCCCCCACTGACATATCGGCCTAATCCTCGATCAGGGAACGTGCGATCACGTTGCTGGCAGGCTGCAACAGTTACTGCAGCGGGGTACGCGTGCCGGTGCTGAGCCGCACCTCCGCGGGCATGCCCGGCAGCAGGCGCACATGGGGCATCCGCGCCAGGCTCTCGGGATCCACTTCCACTTGCGCCAGAAAGTAGGGCTCGCCCCCTGAGTCCCGCACCAGGCGGTCGGCGGAGATAGTGCTGATGGTGCCCTCGGCAACCAGGGTGGTGGCACTCTTGAAAGCGCTGAAGCGGATCCGGGCGCGGTCGCCGGTCCGAACCCGGTCGATATCCAGCGGCGATATCTCCGCATCGATCACCAGCTGCAACTGCTGCGGGACGATATCCATCAACGGCGTACCCGGCCGCACTACCCCGCCCACCGTGTGCACCGCGAGACCCAGCACGACGCCGCTGACCGGCGCCCGGATGATACTCCGGGACAGCCGGTCCTCCAGCGCCCGCAGGCGTTCACCGAGGTCGTAGAGGCGGGCCTGCACGGTCTCCAGCTCGTCCACAATCTCTGTCTGCCGGTGCCGGTCCAGCTGGATCATCTGCAGGCGGGTCTCACCGATGCGGATGTCGTTCCCGGATATACGCGACAGCGCCTCGGCATTCTCGCCCACCAGGCTGGCCTGCTCGCGCTCCAGTTCAGTCAGGCGCTGCTTGCCGGTGAACCCCTGCTCCTGCAAGCGCCGCAGGTCGCGAATCTCGGTTGCGAAGGATTCCAGCAGACGCGCGTTACTGGTGCGCACCGCCCGAATCCCCTCGTTCTGGGAGTTGAGCTGGTCAATACGCTGCTCCAGCACCTCGCGCTCCCCCGCGGTGGCCTCGCGGCGGGCTTTGAATACCGCGTTCTGGCTGGCGATCGCCGCATCGACACGGGAATCCTCCTGTAAGCCCTGGAACTCGCCTGGATAGACCACCGCATCCAGATTGTCCCGCTCTGCCAGCAAGCGGGCCTCAAGGGCCTGAAGGCTGACGTACTGGCCCCGCAGCATGGAGCGCTCCGCCTCGAGCTGGGTGCTGTCCAGGCGTACCAGCGGGTCACCGGCTTGCACGCTGCTGCCCTCGGCCACCAGAATCTCCTCCACGATCCCGCCCTCCAGGTGCTGCAGGGTCTTGCGGGAATCCTTCACCGTCACCACGCCCGGCGCCAGTGCCGCACTCTCCAGCGGCGCCAGGGCGGCCCAGCCACCAAAAACGCCGAAGGTGAGCACAACCACGAGGGTGCCCAGCAGCCGGTAGCGACGGTCGGAGCTGTCCGGGGCCGCGATCGTGGTCATACCGTATCCGACCCCGGCGCCATCGCCGGTCGCTGGGCCAGCGCCTGCTTGCGCCCCGCCTCCATTCGCTGCAGCACCTCCGCCTTGGGCCCATAAGCGACGATCGCGCCCTCGCGCATCACCAGCAACTTGTCGACCGCCGCGAGGATGGTGTTGCGGTGGGAAATGACAATGATGGTCGCGCCGCGCTGTTTCTCCGCCCGCAGCGCGGTGATCAGCGCTCGTTCGCCCTCGTCGTCAAGATTGGAATTGGGTTCGTCCAGCACCAGCAGCTGGGGGCCGCCGTACAGCGCGCGGGCGAGGGCGAGGCGCTGGCGCTGGCCGGCCGAGAGGGCGCTGCCGGCATCGCCAATCTCCATGTCGTAGCCCAGCGGCAGGCGCAGGATCGCCTCATGCACACTGGCCAGCCTGGCCGCCGCCACCACGCGACCGGGGTCCACCTCGCCGAAGCGGGCAATATTGGCGCTCACGGTACCGGCAAACAGCTCCACATCCTGAGGCAGGTAGCCAATATGGGGGCCGAGTTCAGCCCGGTCCCAGCTGAATACCTCGGCGCCGTCCAGGCGCATCTTGCCCGAGCTGGTCGGCCAGATACCGAGGATGGCGCGCACCAGCGAGGTCTTGCCCGATGCGCTGGGGCCGATAATGGCCACGGCGTCGCCCCGGTCAATGCGGAAGCTGGCGTTGCGCACCACCGTGAAACGCTTGCCGGGCGGCGCCAGGGAGACATTCTCCGCCGTGACGACCCCCTCGGGTGCGGGCAGCGACATCCGCTCGCGACGCGGCGGAATACGCTCCAGCGCCGCCTGCAGGCGCCGGTACTGCAAACGCGCCTGCACCCACTGCCGCCAGCCGCCGATCAGCATATCCACCGGCGCCAGAGCCCTGCCGAGGAGGATGGACCCCGCTATCATGACCCCCGGCGTCACCCGCTGATCGATCACCAGCCAGGCGCCGAGCCCCAGTACCATGGACTGCACCGCCAGCCGGAAAACACGGGAGACAGCGCTCAGCACACTGCTCCGGCCAGCTGCCCGGGCGTGGCTGCCCAGCAGGCGGAAGTGGCGCTGCTGCCAGTGGCGACGGATGTCCGCCAGCATGCCCATGGACTCCACCACTTCGGCATTGCGCAGGTTCCTGGCGACAAAGGCATTGCTGTCCGCGGTCGCCTCGCTGACCTCCTCCAGGGGCTGGCGGCTGATCCTCGCATTGAGCAGGGCCAGCCCCATCAGCACCGCCGCGGAGAGCAATCCCACCAGCCCGAACAGCGGGTGCAGCAGATACATCACCAACAGGTAGACTGGCAGCCAGGGGACATCGAACAGGGCGGTGGGACCGGGGCCGGCAACGTACTGGCGCAGTCCGGACAGGTCTGCCAGCGCTTGCCCCTGGGCCTCGCGGCCGCCGCTGTAGAGCGCCTCGCGAAAGGCCACATCGAACACCCGGTCATCCAGCGCCAGCTCCAGCCTCAGGCCCAGGCGCAACAATATCTGGGCCCGCACCCACTCCAGGGCGCCGATGGTCAGGAACAGGAACAGAATGACGAGGGTGAGCATCAGCAGTGTCGGCAGACTGCCGCTGGTGATGACGCGGTCGTACACCTGCAGCATGTAGATGGCCGGCGCCAGCAGCAGCAGGTTGATGCAGAGGCTGAACACCGCCAGTGCCAGCAGCGAGGGGCGGCACTTTGCCAGTGCCTGGTACAGCTCCGAGCCCGGGCGAGAGGTGCTCACATCAGGCTGATGCCAGGCTGGATTCTGCCGACCGAGACCGTCACTTGTCCCTACACCACCAGGAAGTCATCGTTAAGCCAGAAGTCATACTGGCTCTCATCGAACATGAATATCCCGGTGCCGCCGTCCAACCCAAGGGGATTGTACAAGTCAGTCACGTCATCGAGCCCGTCGCTACCAAGAAAGTCCAGCCGCACAAAAAACGCCATGTCGGTGCCGAGGTCAAAACCACCGTTGCGGTCGGCATCGATATAGGCGAAAAACTCCTCGCCGTCAGTATTCGTATACTCGACATGCATGGCGCGGTAAACCGGGTTGTCGGGATCACGGTCGTCAAAAAAGAAGTTGCTGGTGTCCTCTGTGGACCCCTGGAGCAAGCGGTCGAGAAGGTAGTCAAAGTCCGCATTGCTGAACAGGATATCCTCCACTGCGACCTCGGAGCCCGCCACTGTCGTGGCAGCGCCCTGGGCATCGAGGATCTCGCGCGTATCCGCACCGCCATCCTCGACGACAAAGTCGGTGAGCCCCAGGGCAGTGAGATCAAACTTGTCCTGGCCGCCGATAGGTCCCTCGGGCGGATCAACGTTGAACTTCACGGGCTGGATTCTGAGAAATTCGAATATATCGTAACTCGCGCCCTGGGACTGGTCGGCCGAGCGATACACAAGCTCGAAGGCGCCATCAAAGGAGTCGTCCTGACTGGGGTTGAAAACTGTTTGATCGAGGTATTGCCGGTCCTGGATGGGCGGCGTCGACTGCTCCACCATGTAGATGGCGCTGGCCAGGCCCATATCACCAAGGACATCCTCGACAGTGAAGAATTCGAACTCCGAGTTGAAGTTGATGGAGAAACTCAACAGCGACTCCCCGAGATTGCCGGTCTGCTGCTCTACGTCCAGGCTCAGCGAGCCCGATTGCGGGTCCAGCATCACATCATCCAGGGCCAGGGCCAGCAGGTCCTGGGTCGGGTCGAAATCCATCAATCGGTTGGTACCCAGCTCACCATCCGATACGTCGCTGCCGGTATTCACCGCAGACCCACCATCTTCGAGGCTGACGGGGATGTCGTAATTGTTGGCAAACACAAACCGGTCGCCGTCGGCACCCCCTGTCAGCTCATGATTGCCACTGCTCCCGAACAGGATGTCATTCCCCGCGCCGGCATCCAGCGTGCTGGTACCAGAGTCAAAGCTCTCACCACCGAACAGAATATCATTGCCTGCACCGCCCAGCAGGGTGTCGTTGCCAAAACCGCCGAACAGCTCGTCGTTCCCCGCTCCGGCGTCGAGCAGGTTATCGCCGTCCTCGCCAAACAGGCTGTCGGCCCCATCGCCCCCCAGCAGGACAGCGTCACCGGTGCCGCCAAACAGCACATCCCGTCCCGACCCGCCGGTGACATGGGCGTTGTCATCGCCGCCCGAAAAGGTGTTGTTACCTTCGCCCAGCACATAGGTGTTGCTGCCATTGTAGGGTTGCCCCGACGGGTTCGGCGACACATATCCATACAGGGTGGTATCGCCGTCATTGCCGATAATGGTGTAACCGGAAGGGTTCTGAGCAGTATCACCGGGCGCAATGGCGTCGAGGTAGACCT
>NZ_JAVKCQ010000027.1:0-27577 GCF_040222615.1 Haliea sp. | reverse complement strand
GCTGATGCCCTGCAGGGCGGCGAGGGCGATGCTGTCGGTAAAGGGATTGGCCCTGCGGCTGACATAGGCCTCGAGCGCGTGGCAGAGACTGTCCAGCCCTGTATCCGCCGTCAGCCGGGACGGCATGCTCAGGGTCAGCTCAAAATCCACCAGTGCGGCCACGGGCACCAGGCCCAGACCCATGCAGAGCATTTTTTCCTGATTCGCTGTGTCGGTGATGACCGCGGCCCGGGTCACTTCGGCACCGGTACCGGCGGTGGTCGGAATGGCGATCACCGGCAGGCCGCTGAATACGCTAGCGGGGACCTTGTAATCGCGCATCTCGCCGCCGTGAAGTGCCAGCACCGACACGCCCTTGGCGGTATCCAGCGAGCTCCCGCCACCCAACGCCACCAGGCAGTCGTAGTCACCGGCACGCAGCACCTGCAGGCAGGCCGCCACGCTGTCGGTCGTGGGATCGGGCACACAGTCGCCGAACACCCCGCAGTGGATGCCGGCCGCTTCCAGCGGCGCAAGAAGCCGTTCGCTGAAGCCACTCTGGACCAGAAACGGGTCCGTGACCAGCAGCGGGCGGGCCAGCGCCAGCTCTTGCAGCGTTGCCACCAGGGTCTGGCTGGCACCGGCGCCGATGCGGAGAATCTTCGGCAGCTGTATCGTCGCGGCCTGCAGCGTCGTCAATCGCGTATTTCCAGCAGGTGGATGTCGAAGACCAGCGGCGTATTGGGTGGAATACTGTCCCCCGCGCCCTGCTCACCGTAAGCCAGCGACGGCGGACAGGCAATCCGCCACTTGTCGCCGATACTCATCAGCTGCAGGGCCTCGGTCCAGGCGGGAATAACCTGGTGCACACCGAATTGGGCGGGTTCGCCGCGCTGTACCGAGCTGTCAAACACAGTGCCGTCGACAAAGGTACCGTGGTAGTGGGTCACGACAGTGCTGCGCGGACCGGGACTGGCGCCATCGCCCGCCTCCAGCACCTCGAACTGCAGGCCGCTGGCGGTGGTGGTCACCTCCGGCCGGGAGGCATTGGTGGCCAGGAACTGCTCCCCCAACTGTTGCCGCTGGGCGGCGACGGCGCTGGCGGCCGCTTCCTGCTTGGCCTTGATGGCTTCGTAGCTGGGGTTCAGTTCACCGTCGGCCAGCAGCGACTGCTGCTGCTGGAACCAGTGCTGCATGCCCGCCATCACCGCCTGCAGGTCGAGGCCTTCGAACCGGTTGCGCAACAGCTGGTCGCCAAACTGCAGGCCAAAACCATAGCTGACTTTCTGCTCATCGGTGGCCAGTTCCACCTCGGGGAGTAACGCCATATGTGCCGTCCATTATGCGGATTGGGAAGGCTTCGCAGCTTACCATAGTTGCCCGGGAGCGTCCGGCTCAGGGCCTCTGGCGCACCTTGTGCCGCTGGTACTGCGCGGCGGTCATCTCCGTGTGCCAGATGGCAAAACTGCCGGAATCGAGATCGTCGTACGCCTGGATGATGGCATCGTTCACCTCCGGATAGGCGACCTGCTCCCAGGGACACTCTTCGCGGGAAAAGTAGCGACAGGCGAGGGACTCAGTGCCGGCGCAGGTTTCCTCTGTAGCCACCCGGGCTCGAAAGGCGACGTAGATCTGGTTGATGAACGTGATCGTGCCCATCATGTAGAACTCGAGCTCGTCGGCGGACAGCGCAACGCCCGCTTCCTCGCGCAGTTCACGGGCGGCGCCCTCTGCCAGGGTCTCCCCCAGCTCCATGAAGCCACCGGGAATTGCCCAGGCTCCCACCTTGGGCGGGAGGGCACGCTGCACCCAAAGCAAACGCTTGCCGCAGGCGACAAAAGTGGTCAGCACGATCATCGGATGGTCGTGATGAATCCGCCCGCAGCCCGTGCAGCGCCAGTGATTGCGCAGCTCTCCACCGACCCGGTTGCGCGCCAGCATGGCGCCGCAGTGCGGACAATAACGGGCCATCAGCTTTCTGCTCTCACCCTTGCGGGCCCTCTGTTGCTCAGCGGAGGGGCAAAAATAGCACTTTGCCCCGGGAAAAGCATTGGCACTACACTTAGGCCCCCATTTCTGCAGGAACACTAGCGTGCCAAGCGACCCCCAGATTCAGCTGCTGCTGACAGGCAATGAAATCATGAGCGGCGATACGGTCGACTCCAACTCCGCCATGATAGCCCTGCGGCTGGCCGAGATCGGGCTCGGCGTCTACCGCAAGGTGACGGTGGGCGACGACAGCGCCCTGCTGCAGGCAGAACTCAGGGCCATGGCCGGGCAGGCGGACACTGTCATCATCAACGGCGGCCTCGGTCCGACCGTGGACGATCTCACGGCGGAGGTGCTGGCGGCCGCGGCGGACGTGGGGCTGGTTGAACACCCCGAGGCCCTGGCCCACCTTGAGGGCTGGTGCGCTCGCCGCAACCTGCCGCTGAACGCCGCCAATCGCAAGCAGGCCCTGCTGCCGGCGGGGGCGCGGGTGATTCCCAATCCGGTGGGCAGCGCTGTGGGCTTCGAACTGACCCTGGGAGACTGCCGGGTGATCTGCACACCGGGCGTTCCCGGGGAGCTACGGCGCATGCTCGACACCATTGTCGACGCACTGGGTCGGTCCCTGGCGCGGCCCGCCCAGCGCCACGTCCTGCGCCTGCAGACCTTTGGCCTCGGGGAGTCCACCGCCCAGCAGATGATCAGCGATGCCCTGCCGGACTGGCCCGCGGCGGTGGAACTGGGTTTCCGCGCGGGGGCACCGCAAATGGAAATCAAGCTCGCGGTGAAGGATGCGCGGGACCTGCCGCTGCGGGACCAGTGTGAGCGGCAGCTGCGGCAGCTGTTCGGCGATCACATCATCGGCGAGGGGGATACCCAGCTGGCCGCCAGGGTGCTGGAGCTGCTGCAGGTCCGGGGCGAGACACTGACCACCGCCGAGTCCTGCACCGGAGGCCTGATTGCCAGCATGCTGACCCGCATTCCGGGCTCGTCCGCGGGCTTCCACGCCGGCTTCGTCACCTATGCCAACGACATCAAGACCGCCGTGCTCGGGGTACAGGAAACGACCCTGGAGACCTGCGGCGCAGTCAGCGAGGAGGTCGTCAGGGAGATGGCCCTCGGGGCCCTGGAGCGGTCCGGAGCCGATTACGCCATCGCCGTGTCCGGGATAGCCGGCCCCGAAGGCGGGACAGAGGATAAACCGGTGGGCACGGTGTGGCTGGCCTGGGGCAGCGTCGACAAGCTGCAGACCGCCTGCCTGCTGTGGCCGGTGGAACGCGGCCTGTTCCAGACCATGGTCGCCGCCGCCGCCCTGGACATGGTGCGCCGGCGCCTGCTCGGAATTGCCAGCGAACCGCGCTATTTCAGCCAGCGCCGGGCGCGCTGATCAAGGCTCCGCGGGGCTGGTCTCCGGCGCCCGGTGCCAGACCAGGGTATGGTAGCGGGTGACCCCGCGCACCTCATCCTTGCCACTCAGCACCAGGGTCTGGCCATCCAGCTCGGCGTGACGCAGCTGCTCGGTACCGGGAAAATTGGGGTTAAGGCTCTGGGTCACGTAATGCACCACATCACCGTTGACCACGCGGTAGCGACCCGCGTAATGGAAGTAACTGCCGTAGGCCGCGGCCTTCACTGAATCCGGCATTTTGCGAGGGCTCTCGTTCTCTGGCAGGCGCGGGCGTTCACGCCGGCAAATGGAGGCGCTCATCCAGCCATCTTCGCTATAGAGCAGCAGGCCGCGGGGATCCTCACCGAAGGGATTGCTGATCTCGTCGCGGTCGCCAAAGCCAATGGACCAGGACTCCAGCTGCCAGGCCCCCACCAGTTGCTGTCTTTCAATCATCTCGTTGCCTTGCTCCTGTGTCTGAATACCCGACCGGGCCTACCCGGCCAGGCCTATGGTTGCAGGCGCTCTATGCGCCAGCCACCGTCCTCTTCCCGGTAATACCGGAAGCGGTCGTGCAGGCGATGGGCGCCACCCTGCCAGAATTCCATCCGCTCCGGAAGCACCCGGTAACCGCCCCAGAAATCGGGGACAGGCACCTCGCCGCGGGCAAACTTCTCTTTCAGCGAGTTCATCTGGGACTCCAGCAGGGCACGGGCTGAAATCGGCCGGCTCTGTTTCGAGGCCCAGGCCGCGAGCTGGCTCTCCCGCGGTCTGCTGAGAAAATAGCGCGCGGACTCTGCCGCCGACATGCGCTCGGCGCGCCCCGCCACTATCACCTGCCGCTCCAGCATGTTCCAGGGAAACAGCAGCGACACCTGCGGAGTGTGGGCAATATCACGGGCCTTGCCACTGCTGAAGTTGGTGTAGAACACAAAGCCGCGGGTCGACACGCCCTTGAGCAGTACAATTCGCTGCCACGGACTGCCAGACTCATCCACTGTCGCCAGCACCATGGCCGTCGGGTCGGCAATATCCCCCGCCACCGCCTGCTGCAGCCAGCGCTCAAACTGCTCGACAGGGCAATCCGCGAGCATGTCCCGCTCCAGCCCACCAGCCAGGTACTCACGCCTGAAATCCTCGTAATTCACCACAGCATCCCCCGCAAACAGGCCCGCATTATAGATCATCCCGGGTGCTGGGATAGACCGGCGCCCGCCTGGCCATCGCGGGTATCTGCGGAAAAGGAAAGAACGACTGCCAGCCCTCGCCCAGATCCTCGGCCGGGGAGTGACCGAACGCTTCCCGGTAACGGGTTTCCAGCAGCGCCGCCAGTTCCGCCTCCGCGGCGATCTCCAGCAGCACCGCCGCCTCCATCAGCCCCTCCAGCCGCAGCCGCTGGCCCGGCGGGGCATCAAGCCCCGCTGCCAACTGCGCCAGCAGCTCCGCCAGGCGCCGATCTATGGTCTCCAGCAGTATGCTCACTCTGTCTCCAGTCCTGTCGGCCCGCCTGTCTGGCTCGAGTATGCGTCGCCGGCCAAAACAGTTAAAGTCTCGGTTTTGCCGCATGGGAACCCGTCACCGTGAAACTGAGCCACCACCTCATCGCCACAATCGCCCTGAGCCTGGTGCTCGCCCCCGCCGCGAGCGGCAGGGGCCCGATCGACACCGAAGCACCCATTATCGATTTCGGCAGCCGCTTCCTGCCAGTGGTGGCCAGGCAGGGCATGGTGGTAGGCCCGGAGCGACTGGCCTCGGAGATCGGCCGCGGAATTCTTGAGCGGGGCGGCAACGCAGTGGATGCCGCCGTCGCGACCGGGTTTGCGCTGGCGGTAAGTTATCCTCGGGCCGGCAACCTCGGCGGCGGCGGCTTCATGCTGGTGCATATGGCCGAGGGCAACCGCCAGACCCTGATCGACTATCGGGAAACCGCCCCCGGGGCCGCCGACCGCGAGCTGTTCCTCAACGAGACGGGTGAACTGGACAGCCAGCGCGTCTATTTCAGCCACCAGGCTGCCGGCGTGCCGGGCACCGTCGCGGGTCTGGTGCTGGCCCAGGCACGCTACGGCAGCCTGCCGCTGGCGGAAGTCATGGCACCGGCCATCGCACTCGCCGAGAACGGGCTGGAAGTGTCCTTTGCCCTCAACATGGAAATCGCGGCCCGGGCCGAGCGGTTGGCGCTGAACCCCGAGGCGCGCAGCCTGTTCCTGACTCCCGAAGGCAAGGCACCGGAAGTGGGCACGACCTGGCGCCAGCCAGAGCTGGCATGGACCTTGCGCCAGATAGCCGAACACGGCCACCAGGGATTCTATGCGGGCGAGGTCGCCGCGCGACTTGTCGCGGAAATGAAAGCCGGCAATGGCTTGATCACAGCTGAGGACCTCGCCGGTTACCAGGCACTGGAGCGGGAGCCGGTGCGCGGCAGCTTCCAGGGCGTCGAGCTTGTGTCCACACCTCCCCCGTCCTCCGGCGGTGTACACATTATCCAGATGCTGAACATACTCGAAGGATATGATCTGGCGGCGATGGGTCACAACAGCGCTGCCTACATCCACCATCTCGCAGAGGCGATGAAACTGGCCTACGCTGACCGCAGTGAGTATCTGGCGGACCCGGATTTCCAGCCCGTGCCGGTGGCAAGGCTTATCGACAAGGACTACGCTGCCCGCCAGCGCAGCCTGATAAATTCCACCCGCGCCACGCCCTCTGCCGAGATATCCCCGGGCAGGATGCTGGTGGACGAGAGCCGCGATACGACCCATTACAGCGTCGCCGACCGCTTTGGCAACGTGGTGAGCAACACCTACACCCTGAATTTCAGCTTTGGCTCGCACATTGCGGTGCCCGGAACAGGAATGTTACTGAACAATGAAATGGCGGATTTCGCCGCCAATCCCGGTCAACCCAATGCCTTCGGCCTGGTGGAGAGCGAGGCCAACCGCATCGAAGGCGGCAAGCGGCCACTGTCATCCATGAGCCCGACCATGGTGTTCCGGGAGGGCAAGCCCTGGCTGGCGACTGGCAGCCCGGGGGGCAGCCTGATCATCACCGCGGTGCTGCAGACGGTGCTCAATGCCACGGCATTCGACATGAACATCGCCAGCGCAGCGGCGGAGGCGAGGGTGCACCATCAGTGGCAGCCGGACAAACTGGTGCTGGAGCAGGGTATCAGTCCCGACACCCGGCGCCTGCTGGAAAACATGGGCCACAATGTGGACATCGCGCCACGTACCCTGGGTCGCACCCAGTCCATCATGCTGGAGCGCGGCTACCTGCTCGGTGCCACCGATACCCGGAGACCGGGCGGCCACGTTGCGGCCTACTGACTCCGCGGCAGCCTGACCTTCGCCGTCTGCCGGCTGATTGCCACCAGCCGGCCCGCGCTGTCCCAGTATTCCCCATCTTCCTCTATCACGCCCCGGGACAGGTGCCGCGACCACAGCCGCGCCTGCAGGGGCCCCGGCGCCGGATGGTCCCGGACCTGCACAGTCAGCTCCACCGTAGGCACCCAGCTCACCAGCCCCACGACGTCGAATGCGGGTGGCGGCAGGGCATCGGCAAACATGAGCAGGGACAGCACGTCCGGATCAGCGCCATCGGCATGCCGCATCCAGCCGCGAAACTCCCCGCGACCACTGGGAGCCGCGCCGCGAAAAACCTCCGCGCCATCCAGCAAGCGAATATCCACCCGCTGGGCAAACTCCAGCGAGCTGTCACCGCCGGCCACGCACTGGTCCCAGCCGGGGTAGACAGGGCGCGCGGCGGCAGACCAGTCAGGCCCCTGCTGCTGCGCCAGGTCGGTGTAGGCGGCGGTAACCTGCACCTTGAGCTCGCCTCCCTGGTACAGTCTGGCCATGCCCTGGGTGATATTGCGCCCGGCGCGCAAGAGCTCGACACGGCACTCGAACGGCCCCAGGGTGGTCGGCGCCAGATAGAAGGCATTCACCGACAGCGGATCCTTGTGCGGCAGCGCTTCGCGCAGGGCGCGGCCAATGACCGCCAGCACATAGCCGCCGTTGGGGACTGCGCCAATCCGCCATCCCGCATGCAGCTCCCCCACCCAGAGGTCCCCGGCGAGGCGGCGGACGGCGGTTTCTGCGGCAAACTGGCTGATCGAACCGGACTGCGTCATAACTACTCCACTGTGCAAATACTGTCGTAAAAAAGCACCAAATCCGGTGCCAGTGCGTATTTTGTGTGGGAGCCCGGGAAATGTATATACTTGTGGCAGAGCTCGTCGCCACACATCGTTACTCGCAAACGCGTTCGCGAGGGTGACAAACGCCATGATAACACTGCGACTACAGGCCCTGCTGATTACTGGCTCGCTGCTGGCCGGTCCCCTTGTGGCCGGGCAGCAGCACCTCGAAGACATAGCCCTGCTGGAGAGTGAGCATGGCGCCTACAGCCCCGTGCTGCCTGAGCGCCTGCTGAGTCTCGGCCTGGCGCTGCAAGAGGAGGGCCGCCACGGGGAGGCTGCCGCGGTGTTCAAGCGCGGCACCCACCTGGCGCGGGTCAGCAACGGCCTCTACAGCACCGAGCAGCTGCCACTGCTCGAATCCGAGATCAGGAGCCTGCATGCCCTCGCCGACTACCGCGCCGTCGATGACCGCCAGCGCTATCTGTTCCGGGTTCAGGAGCGAGCCCTGGCAGACCCCCGGCAGCGTGCACCGGCGCTGCTGCAGCAGGCCGACTGGCAGCGCCAGGCCTACCTGCTCGGCCTGGATGAGGAGCCAGGGCAGCGCCTGCTGCAGATGTGGGAGTTCAATCGCCTGGCCCTGAACGACATTCTCGAGGTGGAGGGGGAAAGATCCCTCGGGCTGTTGCCACCACTGGAGGGCATGCTCCAGGCCCAGTACCTGATTTCCGACCTGCAATGGCAGGAAAGCCCGGGGGCCAGCAGCAACCACAGCTTTGCCCAACGCACTTCCCTGCCCCACGCCGGCAGTTACCGCAAGGACAACTACAAAAAGGGCCTGGCGGTGCTCCGGGCGATCTACGACCTGCAGCGCATTCACAGCGACAGCGACCCCGCTGGCCCGGCGCGGGCCCTGACCATGCTCGGCGACTGGATGCTGTGGCATGGCGAACGGGAGGAGGCGGTGGCGGCATATCAGGAAGCGATCGGGGAACTTGCCGCCAATGCAGATGCCCAACCCGTAGCGCGGGAGCTGTTCGCAGACCCGGTAGCCCTTCCTGCTGTAACGGGCCTGGGCGAGCAGGGACTGCTGCCAGACGGCGAGAGTGGCGATATACTGCTCGAGTTTGCGGTGACCGCTGAGGGCAAGGTAGCGCACCTGAACCGCATTGATGACAACAGTGAGGCCAATGGGTTTGCCAACCGGTTGATGCGCAAGTTGCGCCGGGCACTCTTCCGGCCCCGCTTTGACCTTGAAACCGGCAAGCCGGTAGCTACCGATAACCTGACAGTGGCCTATGACAGCAAACTTTGACAGCAGCAGATTCCAGCTCGGCCTGCGCAGCGCGGCCGCGGCGGGCCTGTGCCTGCTGTTGGCGGGCTGCCCCAGTGCCAGCAACCCTACCCAGCCCCAATCCCAGCCCCCGACACCCTCGGCGCCCTCGGTGCCGTCCGCCAGTGCTCCACCATCGGCATCCTCCAGCAGTGACAGCAGCTCTGGATCGCAGAGCAGCTCGCCCTCGACAGCGGGCAGCTCGTCCCCTGCCGGCGGCGCCACAGCGTCCAGCCCGGGCACGGACCAGTCTGCGGGCGCTGGACAAACCGCGGGGGGCAGCAGTCAGGGCGACATTGCCAGCGGCGAGCGGGGCGGTGCCGACGGGGCGGCTGGCGATGGCGGCACTGAGGCCGCGGCCAGTGGACAGGCAGGGGCAGAACCCGGGTTTGGCGACGGCGCCAGTGGGGGCACAGACGCCCTGCCCGACATGCGCGACACCCCGACCATGGACGACAGCGTGCTGGCGGCGCTGGAGGCGGCCATGGGGGCTGCCGCCGGTGGCGCCGCCCAGGGTGGCGGCAACGAGGGAACCAGTGACGGTGCGGACAGCGGCACCGCGGGCGCTGACCAGGGCGCGGGCAACATGCCCGGCACGGCCGGGGGCACGGGCACCGGGCCTATGACACCCGCCGAGCAGGTGGCCGTACTGGACGCGCGCCTGGAATCAAGCAGTGGTGACTTCGACACCATGATCCTGGAAGAGCAAACGCGCCAGCGCAGCGCCAGTCGCAGCAGCGCCGAGCCAGCCGAACAGGAAACGGAAGCGGCCGGCAACGGTGGCAGCGACCGGGCTGGTCCCTACGGCGGCGAAGTGGCCGCAACCGGAGGCTACGGCGGCGGTGGCGCGGGTGGTGTCAGCTCCCCGGGCGGCCCCCCGCCGGCCAACCCCGCCAAGTACCCGCCGCCCGCCGATATCCCCACCGGCAATGACGATGACGTAGTGGCCCGCCAGCTGCGTGAGGCCGCCATGCGTGAACCCGACCCGGCAGTGCGGGAAAAGCTTTGGGACGAGTACAGGAAATACAAGGGAATCAAGCCATGACGGCATGTTTCCGCCTGGGCGCGGCGCTGCTGCTGGTATTGCTGCTGCCGGCCTGTGTCAGCCAGACCGTCAAGACCACTGCGATTCCGGCGCTGGAGCGGCCGGCTGAGTCCCTGTCCGAGGAACTGTTGCTCGATGTTGGCGTGGTGGTTTTCGATCCGGGCCTGGACGATTATGACGAAGACCAGCAGATCTACCCGGAAGTCCGCAAGGCGGAGGCGCGCTTCATGCCCCGGCTGCTGGCTGAGGCGATGCAGAACAGCGGCGGCTGGGGCGCGGTGCGGGTCATTCCCAGCGATCGCCAGCTGGTCGACCTGCTGGTACAGGGCACCATCATCAAGTCCGATGGCGAAGAGCTGGAGCTGCACATCAACGCCCGGGACGCCCGGGGTCAGCAGTGGCTGGACCAGGACTACTCCGCCCACGCCAGCCGCTATGCCTACGACAGCACCACGCGCAGCAGCTACGACCCTTTCCAGGCCATCTACCATATGATCGCCAACGACCTCCTGCGCCAGCAGCAACGCCTGAAAGCCGCGGAGCGGGAGGATATCCGGCTGGTGACCGAACTGCTGTTCGCCCGCAGCTTTTCCCCCGATGCCTTTGACGGCTATCTGCAGCAGAACCGCAAGGGCACTCTGGTCGTCAAGCGCCTGCCCGCGACCGAGGACCCGATGCTTGAGCGCATCCGCAGTATCCGCGAGCGCGACCAGCTGTTTGTCGACACACTGCAGGATCACTACGGCCATTTCAGCGGCGAAATGCAGGGTCCCTATCAGGAGTGGCGCAAGATGAGCTACGAGGAGGCCGTCGCCCTGCAGGAGCTCCGGGCCGAGAGCCGGCGGCGCCTGCTGGCCGGCGGGGCCGCCATCCTGGCCGGCATCTACGCCGCCAGCAGCAGCGACGGCTCCGCCAGGGCCGCGGGGAACGTCGCCATCATCGGCGGCGGCTACATGCTCAAGAGCGGTCTGGACAAGCGCGCCGAGGCCCAGATCCACGTGGCCGCCCTGGAAGAGCTCGGCATGTCCCTGGAAGCCGAGATTACTCCCCAGGTCATCGAACTGGAGGACCGCACCGTCATGCTCAGCGGCAACGTCGAGGAGCAATATGAACAATGGCGAGAGCTACTGGCCGATATCTATCGGGCGGAAGTTGGTATGCTGGACCTTCCTGACGCCACTATTACTCCCTGACTCCTGCACCCCAGCAGCAAGGCCCCCAAGACTGCATGTCCAGCACCAACGAGCTCGTCAAACCAACACCCTTCGCCGTTGCGGAGCCGCCGACTGGTCCCGCTTCCGGGAGCCCCGTCCACGCCACCGGCAGTCAGCGCTGGATCGTGCCCGCCCTGCTGCTGTTGCTGGCGCTGGCGCTGGTGGTGGTTTTCTGGCTGCCGGACCAGCTGCAGGCTCCGGTAACCGCGCAGCTGGCAACGCCCGCTGCCAACAGCGATGCGGTCGACCCCCCGAATCCCCAGGCACCGCGGGAACCCCAGCAGGGGCCCGCCGCCAGTCCGTGGTCCGATGCCCAGCAGGCCCGGCTGCGAAAAGAGGCCCAGGATGTCCTGGAACAGTTGCTGCCGCTGCAGTTCGCGCTGGAGGAGCGCGGTGCCGCCACTTGGGCCGCGGAAGCACTTGTCGCCGCCACCGCGGCAGCCGGCCGCGGTGACGCCCATTACCAGGCGCGAGAGTTCACCCCGGCCCGGGAGCAGTACGAAGACAGCCTGGCCCAGCTGCAGGCCCTGGAAGCTGCAATACCTGCCATCATTGAAGCAACGGTGCAGCGCGCGGAGACAGCACTGGCGTCCGGAGACCGGGCAGCCCTCGATGAGGCACTGGAGCAGTTGTCGCTGCTGGAACCCGACAGTGCCGAACTCGCGGCGCTGGCTGTCAGGGCAGAATCCATGGAGGCCCTGCAGGCGCTGCTGACTGCGGCTGCGGCTGCGGAAGCCGCCGGTGACCTGGCCGGAGCAGAGCAGCAACTCAAGGACGCCACCGGCCTCGACCCGGACAGCAGGCGTGCCGGGGAACAGCTGGCTCGCGTTACCGAACTTCACCGCCAGCAACAGTTTCACCGCGCGATGAGCGATGGCTACGAGGATCTTGACCGGGGCCGATTTGCCGAGGCCCGCGCGGCCTTCCAGCGCGCCGGCAAACTGCAGGCGAACAGCGCCGAAGTCGACAGTGCACTGGCCGAGCTGCAGAGCGCCGAAACCGCCGCCCGCCTGGCCAGCCTCCGAGGGGAGGGTAGGAGCCTTGAAGACAGCGAAGCCTGGGAGGATGCGATTGCCCGCTACCGGTCCGCATTAAAACTGGACGCCACCGTTGTTTTTGCCCAGGAGGGCCTGGCCCGGGCGGAGCCCAGGGCGCGCCTGGACCGCCAGCTGCGGGAAGCGCTGGAGTCTCCCGAGCGGCTGTCTGACCCCGCCGTGGCGGCGAGCCTGGAACGGGTGCTGCAACAGGCTCGGACGCTGCCATCCCGGGGCCCCGTGCTGACCCGGCAGTTGAACGAGCTGGAGCAGCGCCTGCAGCAGGCCACAACGCCAGTGGCGGTAACCCTGCGTTCCGACCAGCAAACCGAGGTACTGCTACAGCGCGTGGCCCGTCTCGGCCAGTTTGCCGAGCGCAGCATGGAGCTGCGCCCCGGCACCTACACCGCGGTCGGCAGCCGCGACGGCTACCGGGATGTACGCCAAACCTTCACCATCCGCCACGACGAATCGCCGCCACCGGTGTTCATCGCCTGCACGGAACCCATCTAGATGACAGCGCCAGGAACCCGCAGCGATGCCATCACTCCCAGCGCCTTCGAGCCTCTGGACAGCAGTGCCGCACCGCCGCCGGGGGCGGGACCCAACTGGCGCCGCTGGCTGGTCCCCGGCGCCGTACTGCTGTTCGCGCTGGCCATGCTGTTCCTGTTCAGCGCGCGCTCGGTGGAAATCAGCGTCGAATCCACAGCCCCCGCCGAAGTCAGTCTCAGCGGCTGGCACCTGCCTTTCGGCGGGCGCTATCTGCTGCGCCCGGGGGAGTACAAGCTTGCCATCACCGCAGCCGGTTATGAGCCTCTCGCCACCAGACTGACCGTGACCGATGCGGACAGCCAGCGCTTCACCTTCAGCCTGCAGCCGCGGCCCGGGCGTGTCAGCATCCATTCACAGCCCCCCGGGGCGGCTGTCAGCCTGGACGGAGAGCACCTCGGCGACGCTCCCCTGGAAGCGCTGGAGCTGGCCGCGGGCGAGTACCAGCTTGATTTCCGCCATCCACGCTACCTGCCACTGGCCACAACGCTGACGGTGACCGGCAGGGACCGGGCCGAAACTGTCGAACAGGTACTGGCGCCCGCGTGGGCCTCCGTTGCTATCGACAGCGAGCCCGCCGGCGCCGAAGTGGTGGTCGACGGCGAACCCGCCGGCATCACCCCGGCGACGCTGGAACTGCTGCAGGGAGAGCGCCAGTTGCTGTTGCGCCTGCCCGGCTTCGCCACCTGGCAGGGGGAGCTGACTGTCACCGCCAGCGAGGACAGGGCGCTGGACACGGTGCAGTTGCTGCCCGCTGCGGGGATTCTGGAGCTCACCAGCTCTCCCAGCGGCGCCAATGTCACCCTGGATGGCGAATTCCAGGGCAGGACTCCCCTGAGCCTCAGCCTGGAACCCGGCCGCGCCCAGCGCCTGATGCTCACCCGCCCGGGCTACCGACGCCACAGTGCAACTGTGCAGCTACAGGCCGGCGCCAGGGACAGCAAATCGATTACCCTCGCTGCCGAGCTCGGCACCATTGACCTGCGGGTCAGCCCGCCGGAAGCGGAGGTGCGAGTCAACGGCCGCCTGCTGGGACGCGGCAGCCAGTCCCTGTCCCTGCCGGCGGTGGAGCACCGGGTGGAGGTCAGCCTCGCTGGCTACCGCAGCAACAGCCAGCGCCTGACCCCGAGGCCCGGTCTGGAGCAGCGTATCGAGGTCGCCCTGCAAACTGAACAGGAGGCCAAGCTCAGCCGCCTGCAGCCCGAAGTCACCACCGCCCTCGGCCAGACCCTGCGCCTGTTCATACCCGGCGAGTCCGGCCCCTCCGAGTTCACCATGGGCGCCTCCCGGCGCGAGCCCGGACGCCGCGCCAACGAAGTCCTGCGGCCGGTGAACCTGCGGCGCATGTTCTACCTGCAGACCACCGAGGTCAGCAACGCCCAGTTCCGACAGTTCCTGGCCAGCCACAATTCCGGCCAGATCCAGGGCAACAGCCTGAACCGGGAGCACCAACCGGTGGCCCAGGTCAGCTGGCAGCAGGCCGCCCAATTCTGCAACTGGCTCAGCCGGCGCGAGGGGCTGGACCCCTTCTACACCGAGGCGCAGGGGATCGTCACCGGGTTCGAGACAGAATCCACCGGCTATCGCCTGCCCACCGAGGCGGAGTGGTCCTGGGCGGCGCGGGTCGATGGCGAGCGCCAGCTGACCTACCCCTGGGGGGACACCTTCCCGCCCACCACCGCGGTGGAAAATTACGCCGACAGCAGCTCCGCCTATGTCACCGGGCGCACCATCAGCGGCTACAACGACGGCCAGGTGGTCAGCGCCACGGTTGGCAGCTTTCCGCCCAATCATCGCGGCCTGTTCGACATGGGCGGCAATGTCGCCGAATGGGTGCACGACGTCTACCAGATCCCGCCGGCCAATGCCGCGGCGGAAACCGATCCCACAGGCCCCCAGAGTGGCGACAACTACGTCATCCGCGGCGCCAGCTGGGCGCTGGGCCGGCTGTCGGAGCTTCGCCTGTCCTATCGCGATTATGGGCAAGCCGGACGCGATGACGTAGGATTCCGGATCGCACGCTATGCGGAGTAAGTGCCCATGCTGAGCCCACGCCGCCGGTTGCCACTGGCCCTGCTCGCCACCCTGGTGCTGGCCCTGCCCCTGGCCGCCCAGGAGGCCGGGGTTGAGGAACCCGAGCCCGAGCCGGAAGACACGGCGCCCGCGCCGGCGCGAGCGGCCGGTTCACCTTTCGAGTACGAGGCCTCGGAGCAGATTTCCGAGGATCTCCCGGTCTCTTTTCCCGTGGATATCTAGGATCCCATGATGAAAACAAAATTATCCCCGGAATTTACCTACCAGCTGTTTGCCCTGCTGATCGCGATTATCGTCGTGCATGCGCTGTACGTCGGCGTGATCCGACCCAGCGCCGACGCCCAGTTGCGGGAGCAGATGACGCTGCAGGCGGCGGGGGAAGACTTCGTGCCCAAGCGCACCATCTCGGTGGTGATCCGCGATTTCGAGCAGGAGGCCTGCTTCATCCTGCTGCTCTGGGCCCTGGCCATCATGGCCTACAAGGGCCGCGGCGCCCTGCGCGAGCAGGCGCTGCTGGAGCGGAGACTGCTGGACATTCCCGAGGGAACCACCCTGCTGCCGGAAGATGCGCGCGAGTACAGTCGCTCGCTGGAAGCCCTGCCGGTACAGGAACAGGATTATCTGCTGCCGCGCACCCTGCTCACGGCACTGCAGCGTTTCGCCACTACCGGCAGTATCCAGGCGGTGTCCGACACCATCAAGGAACAGTGCGAAGTGGAGTCCGATCGGCTGGACTCGGAACTGTCCATGGTCCGGTATATCGCCTGGGCCATTCCATCCATCGGCTTTATCGGCACCGTGCGCGGGATAGGCGACGCCCTGGCCCAGGCCTACAAGGCCGTGGAGGGCGATATCTCGGGCGTTACGGTCAGCCTGGGCGTGGCTTTCAACAGCACCTTCGTGGCCCTCGTCCTGAGTATCATCATCATGTTCTGCCTGCACCAGCTGCAGCAGTCCCAGGAGAAACTGGTGCTGGATTGCCAGCGCTATGCCGACAAGCGCCTGCTGCGGCACCTGGTGGCGCACTGACATGACCATTGCCTGCCTGGACATCAACGACAGCAACCTGCAGCTGTGGCACGGGGACAAACGCCTGCAAAGCCCCGGCTACGCCCTGCTTGAAGACGGCCAGTACCGCTTTGGCAACACCGCCCGGGCCGCGGCTCGCCTGCGTCCGCGGGAAGTGTCTACCCGCCACTGGTGGCAGCTGAGCACGGACCCCCTGCAGCCGGCCCTGGGGCCCGCACGCCACAGCGCCGACCTGGTCCACGCCCACCTGCGCGCCCTGCACCGCGAAGCCGGCAGTCCGGCGGAACTGGTGCTGGCGGCACCCGGCAGCATGCACAAGGAGCAGCTGGCCCTGCTGCTGGGGATTATCCAGCAGTGCCCCTTCGACGCCGTTGGACTGGTCAATCGCAGCGTCGCCCTGGCCAGCCTGTACGCCGCCGACGGCCCCCTGTTCCACCTCGAAATCCAGCTCCATCAGGCCCTGCTCAGTGAACTGCGGGCGGAGCACGGCAGCGTGACCTTCCAGCGGGCGACTGCCCTGCCCGGTAGTGGCCTGCTGCAACTGCAGGAACGGGTGGTAGAAGCCGCTGCCAGCGCCTTTATCCGGCAGACCCGGTTTGATCCCCGGCGCCGGGCGGAGACCGAGCAACAACTCTACGACGCCCTGCCGGCGGCGCTGCAACAATTGCAGCAAAGCAACGAGACCAGCCTGACCGTCAACGGCTACCACGCCCGCATCGCCAGGAGCGACCTGCGCGCCGCCAGTGAAACCCTCGTCAGCAGCGTCAGCAGCGCCCGCGGGGAGCCCGGTACCACCCTGCTGCTGGACCCGCTCGCGGCGCTGCTTCCCGGCCTGCAGGAACGCCTGGCGGGAACCCTGCTGCAGGCCGCCGACCTGCCGCGTGCGCTGGCGGCGCACGAGAGCCAGCTGGTGCAGCGTGCGGAGTCGCTGGTTTTTGTCGCCAGCCTGCCGCAGCTGGGCGAGCGCTCCGGAGACAGCGCGCCAGCCGCCGCGGTGACCACCGCAGCGCAACCTGTCCCCCCGCAACCCACCCACCTGCTACAGGGCAGCCGGGCCCGCCCACTGCAGACAGCGGGCACTTCCCTGGGAGACGGCTGGTCGCTGCTGCGCGGGGACAATGACGTCTGGCGGCTGCATGCCGCCCGCGGTGCGGGCGCCCTGGAGCACAACGGCCAGCCCGGGGAGGACAGCATGCCGGTTGCCAGCGGCGACCGCCTGCGCCTGGCGGACGGCACGGATGCCCAGCTGATCACCGTCAGCGCCTAGGCAGAGTCAACCATGGCCAGGCGCAAGCGCGGATTCACCACCTTCAACCTGAGCTTCCTGGACATCATGTCCTGCGGCTTCGGTGCAGTGGTGCTGGTGTTCCTGATCATTGACCACTCCATCGAGGTCCAGTCCCGGGAGCTGAACCAGGACCTGCTCTCCGAGGTCAACCTGCTGGAAGAGGACATCACCGACGGCGAAGCGGGGCTGGTACGGCTGCGCAATGCCCTGGCCGATGTCGATCTGCAAATCGTCGAGGCCCAGGGTCGGGCGACGCGGGTGACGGAGCAGATCAGCGAGTACGAAGCGCTGATCGCGGCCCTGCGGCAGGATACCAGCGACAGCACAGACCTGGAGCGCCTGAAAGCCGACATCCAGTCCCTGGAGGAGGAAGTGAAGCGCCTGCGGGAGTCCGCCGAGGACACCACGGGGCGCAGCGCACGCTCGTTTACCGGCGACGGCAACCGCCAGTACCTGACCGGCCTGAACCTGGGCGGGCGCCATATCGTCATCCTGTTCGATGCTTCCGCCAGCATGCTCTCGGACCGCCTGGTCAACATCATCCGCCTGCGCAACATGGGGCCGGAGGTTCAACGCAGCGCCGAGAAATGGAGCCGGGCCCTGAACACCGTGGACTGGTTGACGGCGCAGCTGCCGGTGGGCGCCAAGTACCAGGTCATCACTTTCAACACCGAGGCCAGGCCGGCCCTGGCGGGCACCGCGGGCAAGTGGCTGGAAGTCGCCAACCAGCCGCAGCTGGAGTCCGTCAGCAAGGCGCTGCGGGAACTCCTGCCCCAGGGCGGCACCAGCCTGGAAAATGCCTTCCTGGCCCTGAACCAGCTCAGCCCGGCGCCGGACAACATTTTCCTGATTACCGATGGCCTCCCCACCCAGGGCACCAGCCCGCCCCGGGGCAGCACGGTGAACGGCAAGCAGCGGATTGACCTGTACCAGCAAGCTGTCCGCCGCTTGCCGCGCAACGTCCCGGTGAACATAATCCTCGGGCCAATGGAAGGCGACCCCATGGCCGCCTCCGCCTTCTGGCAATTGGCCCAGGCCACCCGGGGCAGCTTCATGACGCCCTCCCGCGACTGGCCGTAGGAGACGCAGATGCGCAAACGTCGTGGCACCGAGGAGTTTTCCCTGTCCTTCCTGGACGTGATCTGCTGTGGTTTCGGCGCGATCATCCTGCTGCTGATGATCACCAAGACCGTACAGCCACAGATTATCGAAGCCTCAACCGTCAACCTGCAGGGCAAGGTGGCGGACCTCCAGGCCCAGGTATTCGAAATTCGCGGCGAAACCCACATCCTCAACCGCGACCTCAACGCCCGCCAGGAGCAGCTTTCCGAGTACACCGAGCGCATCGCCATCCTGCAGGCACAGCTGGCAGCAACGCGCTCCCGCCGCGACAGCATCCAGGTCAGCAGCAATACCAATGACATTATCTCCGAGCAGCGGGCGCTCGCGCGCCTGTCGCTCAGCGAGGAACAAAAGCGCCTGCAGGCGCGACAAAGGCAGGTCAAAAACAACTATATTGGTGGTATCCCGGTCGACAGCGAGTACATTATTTTTGTGATCGACACCTCAGGCTCCATGTTCTACTACGCTTGGGAGAGGGTTCTGCGGGAACTTGAGTCCGTCCTGAGCATCTACCCCGAAGTGAAGGGTATCCAGGTGATGAACGATATGGGCGATTACATGTTCGGTCGCTACCGGGGTCAGTGGATCCCGGACACCCCCGCGCGCCGCACTGCGATCATCCAGAACCTGCGCAACTGGAACGTGTTCAGCAACTCCAGCCCGGTGGAGGGCATCACCCAGGCAATCCGCAGCTTCTACGATGGCCAGAAACGAATCAGTATCTACGTGTTTGGCGACGACTTCACCGGCAACTCCATCAGCCAGGTCCTGGATACCGTGGACCGACTGAACCGGGACCGGGGCGACCAGCGCCTGATACGCATCCACGCGGTGGGATTCCCCGTACTTTATTCACAGGCCCCCGCACAGCAGAATACGGCGCACCGTTTCGCGGCCCTGATGAGAGAAATGACCTATCGCAATGGAGGCACCTTTGTCGGGCTCAATGACTATCGGCCCTGATCGCTGGCTGGCCGCGACCCTGCTGGTTTTGCTGCTGGCGGGCTGCGGTACCAAGCAGGTCCTGGTGCAGAGCGAATTCCCGCCACCGGTGATGAACAAGCTGCCGCTGACCATCGGCGTCTGGTACGACGAGGAATTCGCCAATCACGAATTCTTCGACGAAGCCGCTGGTCGCGCCGAGACCAGCTGGCTGGTGAACACCGGCCAGGCCCAGGTCCAGCTCTGGGACACCCTTCTCAAAGGCATGTTCCGCGACGTGGTCTACATGAATGGCAAGCCGGGACCGGGGCAGATGAATCCGGTAGTCGATGCGGTACTGCTGCCGGCGGTGGATGAGCTGCAGTACGCCATTCCCGCCCACACCAACGTCAAGGTCTACGAGATCTGGATGCGCTACCGGCTGCAGCTGGTCACCACCGGTGGCATCCCTATCGCCGACTGGACCATGCCCGCCTATGGCAAGACCCCCACGGCATTCATGCAGAGCGATGAGGGCGCGGTGCGCCTGGCAGCTATCGTCGCCCTGCGCGATGCCGGGGCCCATTTCGCCAGCACCTTTACCGCCATACCCGACGTCGCCCAGTGGCTGGCAAGCCTGCCCCGCGCCGGCGAGGCAGCCGACAGGAGGGTGCGTCCTTGAGCCTGCAACGGCTGGCCATCGCCGCCTGCCTGCTGCCCTGGCTGACGGCATGCGTCAATTCCACCGTCGACCAGATGGTCTTCAATACACCTGGCGCAGGTATCGGCGACGCCTCGGTTGTCATCCTGGGGCGCCGCCACGCCAGCGACTATGAAACCGAACCCGAATTCATCCGCTGCGTGGGCAGCCACATCTCATCCCGGGACAAGTCCATCAGCGTGATCGGCGAACAGGAGTTCCTCAACGCGCTGTATCCCTGGTTCGAACCCCGCACCGCGCCCCTGCGGCCCACGGACCTGGCGCGCCTGCTGGAGCACCGGGACGTTGCGCGCGCGTTCACCACCATGCAGACGCGGTACATGATCTGGATAGACGGCAGCACCGTCCGCAACGACTCCGCCGGCTCCATGACCTGTGGCATCGGGCCCGGCGGAGCCGGCTGCTTCGGCTTTGGCACCTGGTCCAACGATGCCAACTATGAAGCCACTATCTGGGATTTCAGCAAACGCGCCGAGGTGGGGCGTATCAGCACCACCGCCAGCGGCCAGTCGTATATGCCCGCAGTTGTGGTGCCCATCCCGATCATCGCGCCGGTACAGGGTACCGCCTGCGACAGTATCGGCGACCAGCTGCTGGAGTTTCTCTCCGCGGAATACTAGGAGACCACCATGAATCACGCCCTTGCCCTGCCCCTCGCACTTGCCTCGGTCCTGCTGTTGTCGGGCTTGTCCGGCTGCGCCAGCAACCCCGCAACCGGCGGTGCCAGCGTCGTGGTCATGAGCCAGGGCAAGGAAGCGAAGATTGGCGAGGACATGTACCAGGAAATCGCCAAGGAAGGTGCGGTCTACGACGACGCCGAGCTGCAGGAGTACGTCAACAGGGTCGGCCAGCGCCTGGTCGCCAGCGCCGACCGTCCCGACATGACCTTCACCTTCACGGTGATCGACAGTCCCGATATCAACGCCTTTGCAACGCCAGGCGGCTACGTCTACATCAACCGCGGCCTGCTGGCCTACCTGGGCTCGGAGGCGGAACTGGCAGGTGTACTCGGGCATGAAATCGCCCACGTCACTGCCCGCCACGCCGCCCGCCAGCGCGCCGGCTCCCTGACCACCCAGGTCCTCGCCGTGACCGCCGGCGTCCTGACCGGCAGCCGCGACATCATGGACTCCGCCGGCATGTACGGCACCGAGCTGGTGCGGGGCTACGGCCGCGAGCATGAGCTGGAGGCCGACGGCTTGGGCGCCAGATACATGCACCTGGCGGGGTATGAGCCGGAGGCGCTGCTGCGGGTTATCGGGGTGCTCAAGGACCAGGAGCAGTTTGCGCGCCTGAACGCCCGGGCCGCGGGGAAGCCCTCGGGCACCTACCACGGCCTCTACGCCACCCACCCGCGCAACGACCAGCGCCTGCAGACCGTAATCGGTGCCGCCAACGAACTCGACACCGGCCAGGTACTGGAAGACCCGGCGGTACCCGGCGAATTCCAGCGCCGCACCGACGGCCTGCCCTGGGGCGCGCGAACCAAGCGCGAGGATGACCGCTATTACCACAGCAAACTGGGCTTCAGCTTCGCCCATCCGCCGGGCTGGCAGGTACAGAGCAGCAGCGCGGCGATAATCGCCAGCGCCCCCGATGGCAGTGCCAGCGTTACCCTGACCCTGAAACGCCCCGACCCCGGCCAGACCCCCGAGCAGGCGCTGGCTGCAGCCGCCGTTGGCAGCCTGAGCGAAGGGGCTGCGCTGGAGCAGGCCGGGCTCGAAGGCTATACCGCCATCGCCCGCAGCGGCGACGAGGCCCGCCGCCTGGCGGTCGTCAACCACAACTGGCAGTACCTGTTCGAGGGCAAGGCGAGCAATTTCAAAGCCGCAGACAGCGCCCTGCTGGCGCTGATCGAGAGTTTTCGCCCGCTCCATCCCCAGGAGCGGCAGACCGGGGACCAACGCTATATCCGCTACATACAGGTACCCCGCGGCGCCACCATGGCCAGCCTCGCCGCCAGCATCCAGATCCAGGAGGCCGAGGCCCGCCTCCGTCTCCTCAACGGTTTCTATCCCCGCGGTGAGCCGCGTACCGGCGACTGGATCAAGATCATCCAGTGATGCAGCGGTGAAAACCAGGTGTCGCAGCCAAGCAGCTCTGCCAGAGATGGACTGCGCCACATCTGGCCCCGCCCGGGACCGTTGAGCGCATGGATGCGCGATACGAGCCTACAGGGATGTATTTACGGCGTGTCCTGGTCAGTCCTGCGCCGCGCGGGAGTCCGGACCGGCCAACGGTCACCCGTACCGCGCATCCGCGACGAAGGGATTGGTCCGCCGCTCCTGGCCGAAGGTGGACGTGGGCCCATGGCCCGGCACGAAGGTGATGTCATCGCCCAGCGGGAACAGGCGCTCGCGAATGCTGCTGATCAGCTGGGCGTGGTCCCCGCGGGGAAAATCCGTGCGTCCGATCGAGCCCTGGAACAGCACATCGCCCACCCAGGCGATGCGCTCCTCCGCGTGCAGGAACACCACATGACCGGGGGTATGGCCGGGGCAGTGGAACACCTGCAGGACCTGCTCACCGACGGTGACAGTATCGCCCTGCTCCAGCCAGCGGTCCGGCACGAAAGCATCGGCGTGGGGAAACCCGGACATCTGGCACCACTCCGGCAGCTTCGCGATCCAGAAGTCGTCGGCCTTCTGCGGACCCTCTATTTTCACACCCAGGCGCTGGCGCAGCACATCGGCGGCGGCACAGTGGTCCATGTGACCGTGGGTCAACAGGATTTTCTCGATCACTGCGTCCATCTTGCGGGCGGCGGCGAGAACCTGCTCGACATCACCGCCGGGGTCGACCACCGCTCCGCGGCCGCTGGCCAGGCACTTGATAATCGAACAGTTCTGCTGATAGGCCGTGACCGGCACGATACTAACCTGAATGGACATGCGCTATTCCCGATTGGACTCCAGATCGGCTCGCGGGTCGTTGAAAACGGCCTCGTCGAGCTGGTTTTCACTGCGACCGACGATCACCGCGGCCGTGGCATCGCCGGTGACATTGACCATGGTCCGCACCATGTCCAGAAGCCGGTCGACACCGATGATGAGAGCCACCCCCTCCACCGGCAGGCCCGCCTGTTCCAGCACCAGTGCCAGGGTGATCAGGCCGACGCCGGGGACACCGGCGGTGCCGACGGACGCCAGGGTCGCGGTGAGGATGACCGTGAGGTAGGCCGCGAAGGACAGTTCGACCCCGTAGACCTGGGCGATGAACACGGTGGCCACGCCCTGCATGATTGCAGTGCCGTCCATGTTGATGGTGGCACCCAGCGGCACCGTGAACCCGGCGACGGAGTTGTGCACACCCAGGCGATGTTCGACCGTGCGCATGGTCACCGGCAGGGTTGCACCAGAAGACGCGGTGCTGAAGGCGAAGGCCCAGACCGGGCGCATCTTGTTCAGCATCATTCGGGGAGAGACCCCCGCCAGTACTTTCAGCAGCAGACTGTAGTTGACCAGGCCGTGGAAGATCAGCACCGCCAGGACGGTAAAGAAGTACGCGGCCAGGTCCATGATCGCGCCGATACCCATTTCCGCAAACAGCTTCGCCAGCAGGGCGAACACCCCGTAGGGCGCCAGCGTCATGAGAATGAGCACCATCTTCATGATCACCGCTTCGGTATCGCTGAAGAAACTGGCGATCCGGCGGCCGGATTCCCCGGCATGGGAAATCGCGTAACCAAACAGCAGAGCGAACACGATGATCTGCAGCATGTTGCCTTCCGCCATGGCCTGGATCGGGTTGGATGGCACGATACCCACCAGCACATCTGCCAGCGGCGGCGCCGGGGCAACGACAAAGTCGGCCTCTCCTGCCAGCTCCACTCCGGAGCCGGGGCCGATGGCCACCGCCGCCAGCAGGGCCACCGTGATCGCCAACCCCGTTGTCGCAAGGTAGAAGGCAATGGTCTTGAGGGCGATTGGCCCCATACGGGCACTGTCTCCCAAAGCACTGGAGCCGCAGATCAGCGATACCAGCACCAGCGGCACCACCAGCAGCTTGAGGGAAGCGATGAAGATACGGCCGATGACATCGAATACACCGTTGACCAGCCAGTCGCTCACCACCATGCGATAGCTGTCCCCGAGAGCGGCGCTGCCGAGCATTATGTTGAACAGGGACCCGAGAAGGATGCCCGCCACCATGGCGACAAGTATGCGATTGGTCAGGCTCATGCTGGACGCTCATTCATCGGCGCAGGCTCCGGGCAGATAGCCGCTGACGCTGTCGTCGGCGCAGGCGTTACAGGGCGAAGAGTAGACGCTGACCCCGCCACCGGCGAGCTCGGCGCAGACTGGGTTGTATTCCATGGTGCAAACCTGGGGCCGGGGCGAGGAGCACAGTACCAGGGGGCTTTCCTCGGGTACCGGCTGCGGTTCGGGAGGCGGTGGGGGCGCCGGGGGCTGGCTCGTGCCACACCCCGCCAGCAGTAAAACCAGGATGACGGCCAGTGGGCGCCCCATCACGCAAGTCTCCAGTGAAGAAAAGCGCTAGCCTACCATTGGCGGCCGGTAAACGCAGCCGCGCCGTCGACGGGGTAAGGAGGAACAGCACATCGGTCAGGACGACCTGGCGGTCAGCCGAACTGCCCGCTCTGGTAATCCTTGATCGCCAGCTCAATTTCCGCCGGGGTATTCATCACGAAGGGGCCGTACTGCGCCACAGGCTCACGCAGGGGCTCACCGCGCAGCAACAGCAGGGACGCGCCGCCCGCGCCGGACTGCACGCTCCACTGCTCCCCCTGGCTGGTTATCAGGAGGTGGCGCTCGCCCAGCGCCTGGCCCGCATGCCTCAGCGTCCCCTCATAGATGTAGGCGAGCAGGGATTCAGAAGCCGGCAGCCGCAGGGTGATCGTGGACTCCGGCTCCAGGTGCAGATCCAGCACACCAGCTCGCGGCGCGATTTCATGCAGCGGGCCGACCAGCGTCTCGCCCCCCAACTGCCACTCGCCACCAATGGCGACCGCCTCGTAGCCATCCCCGCGCGAAGCAGCCAGCTGGCTGCCGGGAATATCCCGATAGCGGGGCTCGGACATCTTTTCCGCCGCGGGCAGGTTGATCCACAGCTGGAACCCGTGCAGACCCTCGGTATCCCGTGTAGGCATCTCCGAGTGAACGATGCCGCGGCCGGCGGACATCCACTGCACGCCGCCGCCGCGAATCTCCCCACGGTTGCCGCGACTGTCTTCGTGGATGATCCCGCCGCGCTTCATATAGGTCAGGGTCTGCATGCCCCGATGCGGGTGCGGGGGGAACCCGCCGCCCAGGTCCTCGCGGCGCTCCGCCCGGAGCTCGTCCAGCATCAGGATGGGATCCATGGCCGCGTGCTGCATGCCGGCGATCCGCTGGATGGCAACCCCGTCGCCATCCCGGCTGGGATGGGCGCGGCGCACTTCCTGAATAATACGGTCGGTCATGATCAGTTCTCCTCAGCAGATGAGCGCGCAGAATATACTCGTATTTTTGGAAAATAAATCGCATAATTTCGCCAATTCCTTTCGATTAAATAGAATACGAGCAGACACATGAATCGCACCACCCTGGAACAGTGGCGAATGCTGCAGGCAGTCGTCGAGCACGGCGGGTTCGCCCAGGCCGCCGCGGCCATCCACAAGAGCCAGTCCACCATCAATCATGCGGTGCACAAGCTGCAGGACCAGCTGGGCCTGCCGTTGCTGGTGGTTGTCGGACGCAAGGCGCAGCTCACCGAAGCCGGAGCCCTGATGTTGCGCCGCGCGGGCCAGCTGCTGGTCCAGGCCTCCCAGCTGGAGGATATTGCCGGCAGCCTGGCCCTGGGCACCGAGGCGGAAATCAGCCTGGCGGTGGACGAACTCTATCCCTACCAACAGCTGGCAGCCGTGCTGCGCACTTTCTCCGAAACCTTCCCCAATACCCGGGTGGAACTGTTCGAGACTGTGCTGTCGGGCGGCGCCGAGTTATTGCACGCGGCCCGGGTCGATCTGCTGGTGGCGGGCGAGGTGCCGGGTGGATTCCTCGGTGAACCTGTGCTGAACACCGAGTTCGTCGCGGTGGCAGCCAGCGAACACCCTCTGCACCAGCTGGGTCGCCCGATCACCCTGCAGGACTTGCAGAGGGAGCGGCAGATCGTGATTCGGGACTCGGGCCAGGGGCGACGCGCAGACGCGGGCTGGCTCGGAGCCGAACAGCGGTGGACGGTCAGCCATGTTGCCACATCGATGGCAATGATCAGCCGCGGCCTGGGGTTCGCCTGGCTGCCACTGTCCCGGGTCTGCGGGGCTCTCGCCGATGGCAGCCTGCAGGAACTGCGCCTGGAGCGCGGTGCCCGGCGCTACGCGACGCTTTACCTGACCTTTGCCGATCGGGACAAGGCGGGGCCTGCCGCCTGCCACCTCGCGGACCTGTTTGTGCGGGCACAGCAATAAATTCGATTAAATCGAACGTTTCTTGCAAAATAATGCGATTTTATTCCTCCTAAACCGAATTCAAACTGCCGTCTCATTCATTTGTTGAGGAGACATATCATGGGCATGCTTGTTAACGGCAATTGGCAGGACATCTGGTACGACACCGACGGCAACCAGGGCCGCTTCGTCCGCGAAAGCGCACGCTTCCGGCATTGGGTCACGCCCGAGGGCAGCGCCGGCCCCTCCGGCGACAGCGGCTTTGCCGCCGCGAGTGGACGCTATCACCTGTATGTGTCGCTCGCCTGCCCCTGGGCGCATCGCACCCTGATCGTGCGCAGCCTGAAAGGGCTGGATGACCTGATCGACGTCTCGGTGGTCAGCCCGCTGATGCTGGAACAGGGCTGGACCTACGATGAAGCGGAAGGCAGCAGCGGCGACCGGGTTCACGGCCACCGTTTCCACCACGAGGTATACACCCGGGCCAACCCGGACTACACCGGTCGGGTCACCGTCCCCGTGCTCTGGGACCGGCAACGCGATACCATCGTCAGCAACGAGTCTGCCGACATCATCCGCATGTTCAACAGTGCCTTCGATGGACTCACTGGCAACACCCTGGACCTCTACCCGGAGCAGCTGCGCCCGGATATCGAGCACTGGAACGAAAGAATCTACCCGGCGGTGAACAATGGTGTCTATCGCGCCGGCTTCGCGACCACCCAGCGGGCCTACGAGGAAGCCTACGCCGAGCTGTTTGCCGAGCTGGACCATATCGACGCCCACCTGGCCAACCGGCGCTACCTGGCAGGCAACACCCTGACCGAAGCGGATATCCGCCTGTTTACCACCCTGATCCGGTTCGATGCGGTCTATCACGGGCACTTCAAATGCAACCGCCAGCGGCTGGAAGACTACCGCCACATTCCCGGCTATATCCGCGACATCTACCAGCTGCCCGGAATCGCCGATACCGTGGACTTCCACCATATCAAGACCCACTACTATGCCTCCCACCGCACTATCAATCCCACCGGCGTGGTGCCTGCCGGACCGGACATCGACTATGCCAGCCCCCACGGGCGGGGCTGACTCACCGGGTCTGGACCGCTAGCGGAGGTCGCGGGGGAACAGCTGCCACACCAGCTCCCCGCGACAGCCGCCGGCTTCTCGCCAGCGGTCGATGGGCAGGGCCAGCTGCACGTAACCCGCGGTCGGCAGGTTTACCAGGCCTGCGCCGGGTGCCAGACGGTTGACCAGGTCGGTGAGCCCGGGGTTGTGCCCGAGCAGAAACAGAGACTCGTCGCGGTCGTCTTGGCGCTCCAGCCAGGCCAGCAGATCGCGCGCCGAAAACGTGTACAGGTCCTCCTGCGTTCGATGTGGCAGCCCCGCCAATGCCGGCCAGCCGG